>JAVVVT010000118.1:0-5274 GCA_036652515.1 Oscillospiraceae bacterium | reverse complement strand
TGGACAAACTCTTCCGCAGATGGCAGGCAAAGAATTTTGGCTCTTTATAACCTTGTAGGCAGAAAGTATATCGCCATTTTGTATGTAACTTATAAATTTTGGGATATCAATATTTACAGGACACCCTGAGGTACAAGGCTTATTTTTACATCCGATACACCTGTTAGCCTCGTTTATCGCTTCTTCTATTGTATATCCTAAATTGACTTCACTGAAATTTTTGTTCCGCTCATCTGCCTCTTGGTGTGGCATAGGTGTTTTTTTATCTGATTTATTATACATTTATTTATCCCCCAGCAATCTGCAAATATGTTCTTTAGCCTGAGCTTCTTGAGCTTTATACATATTATTTCTAATCATAAGCTCTTTAAAATCCACAGAGTGGCCGTCAAAATCAGGGCCGTCAACACAGGCAAATTTAACTTTTCCGTCTACTTTTACACGGCAGCCTCCGCACATTCCTGTGCCGTCAATCATTATTGGATTAAGGCTGACTATGGTTTTTATCCCATATTGTCTGGTGACCTCGCATACTGCACTCATCATAGGCAGCGGCCCGATTGCAATAACGCAGTCATAATTTTTGCCGATTTTAATATTTTCGCTTAAAATATTTGTGACAAAGCCCTTGGTGCCATAACTGCCATCGTCTGTACATATGGTGGCAGAAGTCCCTGCCGCTATCAGCTCTTTTTCTAAAATAACAATATCTTTTGAGCGAAAACCTGCGATAACATCAACATTTGCACCATTGTTTTTCAGCCATTTCGCCTGTGGCAAAGCAATTGCACAGCCTACCCCTCCGCCTATAACACAAACATTTTTATAGCCGTCTAAATGGGTTGCCACCCCTAACGGACCTGTTATATGGCTGATAAATTCGCCCTCATTCTTATGACTTAATTTTATTGTGGAAGCTCCTATCGCCTGAAAAACTATTGTGACAGTGCCGTTTTCGGCGCTGAAATCAGAAATTGTAAGGGGTATTCTCTCCGATTGTTCGTCTGTCATTATCATCACGAATTGCCCCGGCTTAATATTTTTTGAGACCATAGCAGCCTGTATTACCATAGAAAAAGTGATATCGTTCAGCTGCTCTTTTTTTATAATTTGAAACATTAAATTTGCCTCCATAAATACGGTATTGAAAAGCTATCAGTAGTATTTTACTATAAATAGTATTTTTAAACAAGAAAAATCAGCAAGGAATTGAGCTTAGATTGCGCCTCCCTGCTGATTTTAAATGATTATTTGTAATTTGCTTTAATTTTATCTAAAATACCCTGTGTGCTAAGTTTAAACACGTCTAATAATTCCTGTGCAGGACCGGATTTACCAAAGGTATCCATCACGGCGACGGGGACTATTTTACAAGGTGCCTCTTGAGCTGTAACCTCACACACAGCGCTGAACAAGCCGCCGATAACGCTATGCTCTTCACAGGTGACAAGCATCTTTGTCTCTCTTGCCGCCTTTAAAATAATATCCTTGTCAATTGGCTTTATGGTGTGAATATTTATAACCCTCGCCGAGATGCCCTCGGATTTTAAAACTTCAGCCGCCTGTAAAGCTTTTGCCACCATAAGTCCCGTGGCGATAATTGAAATATCACTGCCCTGTCTCAAGGTGACGCCTTTGCCTATTTCAAATTTATAATTTTCATCATTTATAACCGGCACAGCCAATCTGCCAAATCTAAGATAGACAGGTCCCACATACTCAGCCGCCGCAAGAACCGCCTGACGTGCCTCTATATCGTCACAGGGGTTGATGACTACCATACCGGGAATGGCTCTCATAAGCGCCAAATCCTCGTTGCACTGGTGGGTTGCGCCGTCCTCTCCCACTGAAATACCTGCGTGGGTTGCGCCTATTTTTACGTTCATATGGGGGTAGCCAATAGAATTTCTGACCTGTTCAAAGGCTCTGCCTGCCACAAACATAGCAAAAGAAGATATAAAAGGTATTTTGCCTGTGGTGGAGATACCTGCCGCAATGCCTACCATATTAGCCTCGGCAATTCCACAATCAAAAAATCTGTCCGGAAATTCTTTTTTGAAAACACCTGTTTTGGTTGCCCCAGCCAGGTCAGCGTCAAAAACCACTACGTTGGGGTTTATCTTTCCCAGTTCAACTAAAGCTTTGCCGTAGCTCTCTCTGGTTGCAATTTTTACTTCTGACATATTATTTACCCTCCAGCTCTTTTTCGATTTTATCTAAGTCTGCCATAGCCAGGGCGTACTGCTCATCATTTGGTGCAGTGCCGTGCCATGCGGCATTGTTTTCCATAAAGGATACCCCTTTGCCTTTGATAGATTTTTGAATGATTACCCAAGGCTTGCCATTTTTTTCATTTGTCTTTTCAAATGCAGCATCTATGCTATCAAAATTATGTGCGTCACACAGCGCTACGTTCCAGCCGAAAGCCGCAAATTTTTCATCTATCGGGTACACGGACATAACCTTGCTGACCTCGCCGTCAATTTGTAAATTGTTATTGTCAATCACCGCCACAAGGTTGTCTAATTTGTAATGAGCAGCTGACATAGCAGCCTCCCACACTTGACCCTCTTGAATTTCTCCGTCGCCCAAAAAAGTGTAAACAGTGTATTTTGCCCCTGAAATCTTGCCGCCCAAAGCCATACCCACAGCGGCTGAAATACCTTGACCCAAAGAGCCTGTGGACATATCAATTCCAGGTGTCCCCTTCATATCAGGGTGTCCTTGGAGCATTGCGCCCACCTTGCGCAGGGATAAAAGTTCTTCTTTTGGAAAATATCCTTTAGCTGCCAAAACAGAGTAGAGCGCAGGCGCCGTGTGTCCCTTTGAAAGGACGAACCTATCACGATTTTCATCTTTTGGATTTTTGGCATCGACATTCATCTTATAAAAATATAGATAGGTCAATGTGTCTGCAATAGACAGCGAACCACCCGGGTGTCCGCTTTTGGCAGAGTGAACCGCAGTGACGATACTTTTCCTCACTTCAACGGCTTGCTTTTCAAGGTTTAGCTTTGTTTTTTTGTCCATAATATCCTCCTGTTACGCATAAGCTTTTATAATCTGTGCAAGCAGATGCCCGACCCCTCCCTCAAGACAGGACGGCACCGTGATATCACACAATTTTTTGATTTCTTTGGGGGCATTTGAAACACAGACACTCAGCCCTGACGCACTTAAAATTTCTATATCGTTGTAATAGTCTCCCACTGCTATTGTATTGCTAATATCCACACCTGTCAACGTGCAAAGTTTTTGCAATGCCTTACCTTTGGTGATGTTTTTTGGCATCATCTCAAAATAGATATCATTTGTCATAACAAACTCAATATCATCATAGGGCAAACTATCGCAATACTCTTTGAGGGTTGTAAGTGAGGAGTTATCATTGGCAAAAAGCACCTTTATCCAGTTATTTTTTATGCTATCCACATCAGTGTTTATATAGCTTAGACGTTCATCTCTCAAGTGCCAGTATGTATAATCATTTTCTTTTACAAGATAAATTCTGAAATTGTCACACATAATTTCACAACCTATATTGGGGAAATTTTTTCTGATATCCTTTAAAGCGGCATAGGCACTTTTTGGCAGCAATTTTTGAGACAGGCACAAATTTTTTTCAAAATCATAAATCACCCCGCCATTATAAGTAATGGCAGGTGCGTTAAGGTTTATTTTATCAAGATATCTGCTCACGGACTCCACACTGCGCCCTGTTGCAACGGTAAACCTACCGCCCAATCCTTGGAATTTTTTAATCATTTCCACATTAAAATCTGGAATTCCGTCCTTTGCCGTAAGCAGAGTGTTATCTAAATCGCTGATGACGAGAATGTCGCTGATGTGTTTTATCATAAGTCACCTTATTTTCATTTTCTCATAAAAATCCTTAAACTCTCGGCTCCAAGGCGCTGAAAACTCAAGATATTCTCCTGTTCGTGGGTGAATAAATCCTATGACTCCTGCGTGGAGAGCCTGTCCGTTGAGCTGTGTGATAACCGCTTTTGGTCCGTATAAAGGGTCACCCGCCAAGGGATTGCCTATGCTCTGCATATGAACCCGTATCTGGTGGGTTCTCCCCGTTTTCAGCCTTGCCTCAATGAGTGTAAAGCCGTTTAGCTTTTCAAGCACTTTATAGTGTGTAAAAGCACTTTTGGAGTTGTTTTCTGTGACACAAAACTTTTTTCTATCTGTTCTGTGTCTGCCTATGGGGCCATCTATATCTCCCTCATCATCTTTCAAATTGCCATAGACTATGGCGTTATATATTCGTTTTATGGTGTGGGCTTTAAACTGCTGTGCAAGTTTTTCGTGAGAAAAATCATTTTTTGCCACTAAAAGCAGACCTGAGGTGTCCTTGTCAATGCGATGTACAATGCCTGGACGAATTTCTCCGTTTATGCCTGAGAGACTGCCCTTGCAATGGAACATCAAGGCATTTACAAGCGTGCCGTCCATATTGCCATTGGCAGGGTGAACCACCATTCCTTTTGGCTTGTTGACCACCAATAAGTCTGAATCCTCATAATAAATATCAAGAGGGATATCCTGAGGTAAAATGTCCGTCTCTTTAGCCTCTTCAATAATTAAAATAACTTCGTCGTCGATTTTCAGCTTATAGCTTTTGCCGCAAAGCTTTCCATTGACGAAAATTTTCTCGTTTTCTATTAATAATTGTACTGAATTTCTGGAATATTCTGTTTTTTGGGAGATGTATTGATCAATGCGTTTGCCCTCATCTTCTGCCAAAACTTTCAAGGTGATTTTTTCGTTCATTTAGCAGACCTGTTTTTAAAAAATTCCACATATATGGTGTATGCGGCGAATAGCCCCACACCTAAACATACTAAGATATCAGCAAAGTTGAAAACGGCAAATTCCATAAACAGAAACTCTAAATAGTCTACCACCTGACCGGCAACCACCCTGTCAATAAGATTGCCAACCCCACCTGCAAATATCAGCAAAAAGCAAAATCGTTCAGCCTTATCCCCTGCCTTTTTTACAAACAGAAAGTACGCCATAACCAAAAGTGCAACAGCGGTGAGAATGATGAGCAGATTAGTGCCCTCGCTGAGTATGCTAAAAGCGGCGCCTGTGTTCAAAACATACCTTAATCCTAAAATATTGGGTATTATGACAATTGCCCCGTTTCCCATCAAATAGGTGGTGGCAAAAAATTTAAAAAGTTGGTCAAGGGCAACCAGCCCGACTATAAAAGCAATATTAAACAGCAATGTGTTCTCCTTGGTAAAATTGATTACTATCACG
>JAVVVT010000117.1:0-5373 GCA_036652515.1 Oscillospiraceae bacterium | reverse complement strand
GAGCGAAATAAAAATCGTCACAATTTTTTCTATAATTGCGCTGATTTTTGCCGTCTTGGCATTTCTCACTTTTTAAATGTATACAGAGATAAAGACAGCCGCCCACATCGGGCTACGGAGATATAATTTTGGCAGATAATAAAAAAACAAAATTTAATATCAAAAACCTCTTACGCTTTGCTGAGAGCGGCACACGAATAGATGCGCCTATGCTCATAATAAGCTTGACTTTGCTCTGTTTTGGGCTGATAATGCTGTATTCCTCCAGCTATGTCTGGGCGATATACCGTTTTAAAGGGGACAGTTTGCACTATATCCGAGACCAAGCTTTCTTTGCGGTGGTGGGTATTGTGGCGATGTTCGTCGCTTCAAAGGTGGACTATCACGTCTACAAAAACTATGCTATTGGGCTTATGGCGGCAGTGTACGCAATGCTTGTCGGCGTGCTTTTTATGCCGAAAATCAAGGGTGTGTACCGCTGGATAGTCATAAAAGGGGTGGGTTCTTTTCAGCCCTCAGAGGTGGCAAAGTTTGCGGTTATACTCCTTTTTGCTACGATGATTGCACAAAATTATGACAAAATGAAAACCTTTCAATACGGAGTTTTACCCTTTATTTTAGTGCTTGGCAGCATAGCGGTGCTCCTTTATTTTGAGCCCCACCTATCGGGAATAGTAATCATCTGCGCCATAGGTGCCATAATGATGTTTGTGGGGGGCAGCGATATAAAATGGTTCGGAATGGGTATAGCCGTCATCGTGGTGGCGGTGGTGGCGGCGCTTATACTCTACCCTGAGTCCGTCATCTATGCCAAGAGCAGAATTGTGGCGTGGAGAAATCCAACCAGCGATTTACAGGGGGACGGATATCAAAGCTATCAAAGCCTTTTGGCAATCGGCAGCGGAGGATTGTTCGGGCTGGGGCTCGGCAACTCAAGGCAAAAGCACCTTCACCTTCCCGAGTCACAGAATGACTTCATATTTTCGGTGGTCTGTGAAGAACTGGGATTTATCGGTGGTATGCTTGTTATTTTTCTATTTATAGCACTGCTTTTAAGGGGCATTTATATCGCTGTACATGCAAAGGATAAATTCGGGGCTATGTTGGTTGTGGGGATAATCTCACAGATAACCGTCCAAGCGTTTTTAAATATCGCAGTGGCGACCAACACCATACCCAACACGGGAATATCCCTCCCATTTTTCTCCGAGGGTGGAACATCTCTCCTTATGCTTTTGGGAGAAATCGGGATAGTGCTTTCGGTGTCAAGGTATGCGGATTTAGACAGGGGTGATTAAAATGAAAATTATAATAGCGGCAGGTGGCACAGCTGGGCATATAAACCCGGGGCTTGCCATAGCACAACATATAAAATCAAGGCAGAGCGATGCACAAATGATCTTTGTAGGCAGACAAAGCGGTATGGAATATAAGTTGGTCACCAAGGCTGGATACGAGTTTCGCCATATGGAGGTCACGGGATTTCAGAGAAGATTGTCCATAAATAATATTAAGCGCAATTTTGTGGCGATAAAAAATCTCTTGTCTGCAAACAAAAAGGCAAACAAAATTTTAGATGATTTTTCCCCCGATTTAGTTATAGGGACAGGGGGGTATGTGTCGGGGCCAATAGTTTTAGCGGCGGCAAAACGCAAGATAAAAACTGCCATACACGAGCAAAACGCCTTTGCAGGGCTGACTAATAAACTGCTTTCAAAGAGCGTTGACAAGGTGTTCGTCGCCAGTGAAAAGGCGGCGCAGTATATGGCAAATCCAGAAGAGTGTATCGTCTGTGGCAACCCCGTGAGAGAAGAGGTTCAAAGGGCAAATACCCAGCAAGCTCGCAAGGAGTTAAACCTTGTGGGAAAGACGGTAATCCTCTCCTTTGGCGGCTCACTGGGGGCTATGGCTTTGAATAAAGCCATGCAGAGCTTGGTTTTGCACAATAAAAACAGGAGGGATATCGTCCATTATCACGTTGTGGGCGGATACGATGAGGGTCAATTTGAGGCGTTTTTAAAAAGTGAAAATATAGAGCAATCGGAGAATTTAAAGGTGTTTGACTACCTTTATGACATACCGAAATATATGGCGGCAGCAGATGTGATAATCAGTCGCTGCGGCGCACTCACCATAGCGGAAATCGCTTGTGTAGGCAAGGCGTCCATACTTATTCCCTCACCTAATGTAGCGGAAAATCATCAGTATTACAACGGCAGAGTGTTGAGCGATTTAGGTGCGGCACTGCTTATAGAAGAAAAAGATTTGAACGAAAAATCCATTATCTCCGCCTTTGATAAGCTCTATGAAAACCAAAGCCTTATCCGTGATATGGCGCAAAAAGCAAAATCGGCTTACAAAGCCGACTGCCTTGATATTATCTGTGATAATTTAGAGATTTTTAAGAAAGAAATATAGGCTGTTTGGATTTCTTAAAAAATGGCAGGTGATTTCAGGCTTTCAAGAAGGAATGATAGCCAATTCGTGGTTTTCAAGAAATAATGACAGACTGCTTGTACGTCATAGACGGTCAAACTCTCCCCCATTGATTTTCTCAAAAATAACAAATAATTCGTGATTTTCAATAAAGAATGACAGATTTTCATAGCTTAAAATCGCCTACATATTTCAGGTGATATTTGTTGGGATAACTTTAACAACAATCGCCCCTTTTGCATAAAATAGCTTTAAATGGGGTGAACGTATGGAAAAGTTTGTTATAAATAGCGCCTGCGCTCTCAAGGGCTGTGTCAAAGTACCAGGAGCGAAAAATTCTGCGCTGCCTATTTTGGCCGCCAGCATTATGTTAGAGGGCAGAAGTACAATAAACGGCTGTCCGCAATTAAAGGACGTTGAGACCGCCACCCAAATAATCAGAAAATTAGGTGGGATAGTCACACGGACACAAAGCACTGTAAATGTGATGTATCACGGCTCACAAAAAGCGGAGATATCCGATGAGCTGTGCAAAAAAATGCGCTCCAGCGTGTTGTTCATAGCGCCGCTGTTATATCGGTGCAAGACCACCACAATACACACCCCCGGAGGGTGCAGCATAGGCAAAAGACCTATTGATATCCATTTAGACGGGCTTGAAAAAATGGGCGCAGAGGTCAAATATGACACGGATAAAATCATTATTACCGCACCACCGCAGGGCTTAAAAGGCACGGTTTATCGCCTAAAATTACCCAGTGTGGGAGCCAGCCAAACCCTCATAATGGCGGCGAGCACCGCTCGGGGGATAACCGTCTTAAAGGGCTGTGCAAAAGAGCCCGAAGTGGGGGATTTAATCGATTTTTTAAACGATGCAGGGGCAAAAATAATCGGCAAAGGCACAGGCGAAGTGGTGATAGAGGGGGTCGAAGTTCTAAATTCCGTCACCCACACACTAATCCCCGACAGAATTTTCACCGCCACAATATTGGCGGCGGTAAACGCCTGTGGCGGCTTTGTTAAAATCAAGGATTACCCACGGAGCTATATGAAAATTTTTGAGGATAGCTTGGCTTTGACAGGGCTGAAAATCAGGCATACTTTCAAGGACACCTATGTGTATAAATACAAAAATTACCATAGAGATGTGTCGGTCCAGACAGGGTATTACCCCGATTTTGCCACGGATATGGGTCCGATTTTGGCGGCGGCGTTAATAAAAAATAAAGGGGTTCTCACCTTGACCGAGAGCATTTTTGAAAACAGATTTTCTTACTGTGAGGGTTTTCGCAAATTAGGGGCAAGGTGTGAGGTGAGTGAATACACCTACACCCAAAGCTATGACGGCGGTGTATTTGATAAGGAAAAAGATAAATTTGACAACCACTTCACGGCGATGGATTTGCGTGCAGGGGCGGCGCTTTTAATAGGCGCAATGGCTTCAAAAGGCGAATATGAGCTGTACGGAGTTGAAAATATAGACCGAGGTTATGAGGCGATAGAAAAAACCTTTAACTCCCTCGGCGCAAATATCAGGAGAGAAATTATTGGAGAAAAAATCGAAAGCCAATAAAAAATTGCCTATAAAACGGGCGGATAATTCGGCTAAAAAGACGGCTAATCAAGTGCCGTCTGTTGCCGTTTACAGTGGGGGGACAAGCCCTCAAAGCTCCCATAGTCGGGGGGGCGCTTTGCCAAAATCAGGGGGTGTGGCGGCTAAAAAAAATAAAAATCAGCCCCAGATACGAACGTCTAACACAGGGCAGACACGCAGCAAATCCCCTCAGAATAAAAATGCAAAAAATATAATTTTAATGCCAAAGTCAAAATCTTTTAAGGGCAGGGCGCCAAATAATTTGCAATCCAAAAAGCTCACACGAAAAACCGCAAGAAAGCGCAAATTTCAAAGGAGATTGATAACGGGCACCCTCACGGCTACACTGCTTTTTATCTGCGTTTTTATCTCACTGAAGGTGCTTTTTATCGTGCGTGAAGTGCAGGCGGTGGGCAGTGAAAGGTACACAGCCCAGGAAATTGTAGAATATTGCGCCATACCCTTGGAAGAAAATATTTTTCTCATAGACATACAAAATATGTCAAAATTGTTGGTGGAAAATTTCACCTACATAGAGCAGGCAAAAATCAGGCGCCGTCTGCCGGACAAAATCCAAATCACCATAACCGACAGCGTGCCCACCTATTACAGCGAAAATACCCCCCAGGGGGGAACAACCACCTACACGGTGCTCTCTCAAAATTTTAAAACCCTCACCGCACAGGCGCAGCAGCCGGAAAATCTCCTGTGCTTATCGGCGGATTTCAATGATGAAGAGGTTCTCAAGACCGTAAAACAGCTGATTGAAATAAAAGAAACCTTGGATTTTCAAGATATAACAAAAATCGATATAATTTCCCTCAGCGACATTCAGATGAGCTATCAAAACCGCATTACAATAAAGCTTGGCACAATGCTTGATATGGAATATAAGCTGAAAATGGCAAAGCACGTCCTTTTAAATGAGATTGAACCGGAGGTTCACGGCACATTGGACTCCACAAAAGCCGGAAGTGCCGTAATTAAGCCAAATTCATAATAAAAATGATTGAAAAAGTTATCGAAATTTGTTATTATATAATATGTGTAGTATTATAATTTATCTGCGGACATAAACCGCTTAAAAATGAGCAATTTTGTGTATAATTATTAAAATACCATAAAATGTGGAGGAATATAAAATGAACTTTTACCTTGACGAGGAGATGCAGAATACCACCAATATCAAAGTTATCGGCGTGGGCGGCGGCGGCGGAAATGCCCGCAATGCCCAGCAGCACGCCCATAATGACGATTACCACCAGCAGCTCCACAAGTGTGAAGCCCTTGTTTTTGATTTTCATGCCGTCCCCTCCTTTTGCGATTTTGGCTAGTTTTTCGAC
>JAVVVT010000116.1:0-5423 GCA_036652515.1 Oscillospiraceae bacterium | reverse complement strand
CAATATGAAGCGGAAGACGCTTTATTGGCGCTGGAAAAAGCCAAAGATGCTTATGAAAATACTAAAAGTCAAAAAACACAGCGTGTTTATTATGAAGACCGTGGGTTTGTTTGGGAGGCTAACCAAGGCAAATTAGCGGAAGCGCAGGAGAGCATTAAAAAATTAGAAAAAGAGCAAGCTCGGAAAAACGCCAAAAAAGCTATTCAAGATGAAATTGATAGTTTGCAGGATTTAAAAAAGAAATATCAAGAATCTATGTCTCATATTGGTGAAACGCTTAAAGAGCATATGCTTGAAATGGAGCTGACGGCTCAATTTGACGGTATGAGTTATGAGCAAATGGCAACATATTCTGATGATTATACCGCTCGTGTTATAGCTAATTTAAACGCTGAAGCGGCTGCAATTGCAAACAGAAATGCTGTTGCTGCCAGCGGAGCACCCTCGTCCTATGATGTTGCGTTGCCCGATAGGGTTGACCCTATTTCTTTTGATAATAAAAAGTCCGCTGATGAATTTTATAATAAAGCAGACGAGTATTATGGTAAAGGTGTTGTAAAAAAATATAAGACCGGCGGTGTTAATGACACCACGGGGCTGGCACAATTAGACGGCGACAAAAATCATGTGGAAACTGTCTTTAACTCCACTGATGGCAAAAAGTTATATGATGCTATACACCACGCCCCTGACATAGGCGAATTGCTTTGGAAAAATCTATCTCCACATTTAAATATTAAAATTCCAAAAATTGATATTCCGATGCCACCATCTCAGCAACGAGATCAAGCTTTATCAGGTTCTAACACATCAAATATCCCACAGTGTGTATTTTATGACGCCAAAATTGTAGCTAATAATGACAGTGAATTATTTAAACGTGCTTTGAATTACGCTAAAATACACAACAAAAAATAACAAAAATTATAGCTCAGATTAAATATTCACTGGAGTAGTAAAAGTGCTGTTGTGGTTTATGTTGCAATAGCACCACTACTTTGGCATAAATAACGAAAGGAGATTAAAATGATATTTAGACCTGTAAATGCTTTCCCGAGCAACAGTATTAATATAGATGCTACGTTGTCAAATAGATTTAGCACTATAATTCAAGGTGGAGCAACAATTGTGTCGGATTATAGCGCATCAATATATAAGTCCGTTGATTTTACTCAAGTATATACAACAAATAAACAAACATTACCCAATCTTTTAACGACAGGACAAGATTTAAGTTTTGAAGTCCCGCCCACTTCTGGAATGGTGAATGGAGAATCTTACTATTGGATATTACGATTATATCAGTCGATACCAGATATTTTTATAACTAAAACAATTGTTCAAGCGGAGAGTACCGCCACTCAGATTAAAGTTAGACTACATAATAATATTAAAGTTGGCATGTATATATCTCTTGGCAGTGAGCAAAGGCAAATTCTTTCCTACATTAAGGACGAAAAGACGGCAATCGGCACAATAACTGTCTCTTCTGCATTTTCTGTTGCCCCAACTGCTAACACTGAGGGGAAAATATACAGTGATTTCGTTGATAGTTTGCAGTTTATGTTTTATGCAAAATCTACACCCACTTTGGCATTAGGTGCAATACAAAGCCCTATAACTTCAAGGTCTTTTACTTTTAAAATGTCATACGCCCAAGCGCAAGGAGTGCCTATAAAGTGGTACAGATTTCTTTTAATGGATAAAAACGGTATAACAATTAAAGATACAGGTAAAGTTTATTCATCACTCTTGGAATTTAAATTTAATGCTTTTTCCAATAGCGCTACATACTATGTGCAAGGATTTGCAGAAAATATTGATGGTGTCGTAATCGAAACATTAAAAGAATCTTTTTTAGTTTCTTATCCGTCCCCCAATATTGAATTACCACCACAACTATCTCATATATCAGCCGACAATGCTATTCGAATAGATTGGGTTGCCGATTTATTTGCCGCAGGTAGAGCGACAGGTGCTTACAGATTTATTAACGACTTCCCTTTTACCGGCACAAATTCATTAGAAATACAAACAGGAGAAGTTGTATATGATAACTTCAGCAACCTTCCTTTATCAACAACAGACGTGTTTTCATTATACACAGACATTTCAATTGTAAACACTACCGACGGTAAATTAATATCGCTGTCTAATGATATGGCAGAATATTGCATTTACATTGAGCAAAACAGCTTGTTGCAATTAAAAGATGGCAAGGTCTCAGTTCTTTGCAAAATTTTAGAATTTGAAAAAAGTGGGCAACAAGTTTCAAATGTAGCTGAGGATAATGTAGCATATTTTTGGTATGATGATGAAGTTTGGGACGATAGCAAATATTGTTTAGAAAACAAATCTTTTGAAAAAAGGTTTAAATTAACTATTGAAGCAGATAAAGTATATTTAGAGAGGAGTGTGATATCATAGTATGGCATACAATAAAATAACATTATATGACGGGATTAAGTGTAACTATTTAGCTTTGAATAAAGGTCTTTCAAGCATCGAAGAGCGAAATAATTTTAATTCTGCTACATACACTCCTAATTGGTATAATACAAACAAACAATTAATTATGGCAAACTATAAAAATACTTTATCATCGAGCTTAATCGAAGGTTTAACAGAGCCTATATCGGGTTGGAATATCTATCGGCAAAAAAGTGGGGACGCTCGCCAATATTTAATTGCCACTGTTCCACAAACTCAATTATTTTTAATAGATTATTTGTGTTCAAATACAGGTGAATATCGCTATACTATTGTCCCAATTACGGCAACGCAGTTGGGTGTCTCCTTGCAAAGTAGCCTTATCAAAAATGATTTTGATAAATATATTTTAATGAGTATCAAGCAAGTTGAAGACAACATATATATACCCGATGAGCTTTGGGCTTTTTCGTATAATATTCCTGTACCCTCTGTTGTGCAAAATACAACTGCAACCGTGCTCCCTACATATGCACGCCTACCTAAGTTTTCTCAAGGCGAAAGCAATTATAAGACAATAACAGTAAGCTGCTTATTGGGTGGGATTAAGTCGCATGGTTATGATTATTATGAGTCGTTGGAATTGCTTAAAAGATGGAATGAATTTGTTGCTAAAGGCAACTTGTGCGTGTGGAAAGATCTTAAAGGCGATATGACACTATGTAAAATAAATGCAAATCCAACTTACAGCTCTTTAGCGGACGGTGTTAATATGCCAACCGTTCTATCCTTTGAATTAGTTGAAATTTGCGAATTTAATGATATGTCCGTATGTTCATCAACCGATAAAGTATATAGTCAATTGGAGAACGCATAATGGAATATAATAATGTTATTAACGCTCGTTATATAGAATTGTGCAAGGCGCCTGTAATTGTTTCAATGATAAAAATAGAATTAATTGATGAGAGTGAGCAGAATACTTTAGCTGAAATATCCGATTATTTAAGCGCTGACAACGGAGGTAGCATTGGTATAAATTATCAGCAAGGAGTTAGGCGGTCAATAGAAATTTCTATAATTAATACTGACAACGCATTAGCCCCCTCTGCAAAAACAGGTTTATTTTGGATAGGTACTAAATTTAAAGTACATATTGGGATTAAAGATTATGATAGAAATGACATTTACTGGTTTTCACAGGGAGTTTTCTATGTCAACAATCCAAGCAATTCCCGTCAATCAGGAGGTGTTTTGAATATTTCTGGGGTGGACAAGTTTGGCATTTTAGGCAATGACTTGGGGTATAATCAATTGACAGGAGCATATTTATTTAAATCAGGTCAAAAAATTTACTCTATTATCAGAGATATTTTAATGTTAGACAAGGGCAATGGATTTGTAATTGACCCTATTGAGCCGGTGCTTGACCCATTATTCAAAGATGAGGTTTTGCCTTACGATATCAACAAAGGACAGGGAGAATATCTTGGGGATATTCTAATTGAGCTTGCTAATATTTTAGGGGCGAATATATTTTATGATATAAATGGAAGATTAAATATTAAAAGCGGCACATTAGATATGTCTTATGCTCAAGAGTCTCCCATTTGGGAATTTAGTGATATTGAGCTTGAATATAGTAACAGCTCATTAAATTACGCTTTTTCAGAAGTTGTTAATGTAATAACCGTTGTTGGAAACAATATTAATGACAAGGTGTATACATACACGGCAGAAAATAATAATCCTAATTCCCCTACCCGCATTGAATATGTTGGTAGAAAAGAAATTCCGCCGATTGAAACAGCTATGGCATACAATGATGAGCGTGCTAAAGACTATGCGAAATTTGTTCTAAGCCGAAAATCTAAACTGCAATTGTCTATGGATTTTGGAAGCTCTTTAATCCCACATTTAGATGTCGATTCCGTCTGTACTATCACAGACGGTTTTTTTAATTATAACAAAGAGAGGTTTATTATTCAAAGCATAAATATGCCTTTTTCAAGTCATGAGCAAATAAAAATAGGAGTGTGTAATACATCAAGTCTTCCATATTATGATTTATTAGAGGGTGGTGGAACTTAAATGCAAGAAGCATCGAAAGATATTATCGATTTATTAAACTACAAAGAATCAACTAATTATAAGTCTGAACAATATACGGCAGTTGTAGTTGAAGTTTTAAAAAGTAATAAGCGAGCAAAAATTAAATTATTTGGGAATGACACCATATTCGATTTCATAAATAAGACCGGCGAGAAATTATCTGTTGGTGATAGCGTATATATAAAAACCAACAATGGCTCATTAACAGGCGGATATATTTCACAACGCTTTGGCGAGCCTGTCTGGGCGTCAAATACAGATGCGGTTAGAGTGGCAAGCCCTATGACTGCAAGCCCACAGGCATTAGAATATCACCAATATGTGAACCAAAATATAGCTGCACCTTTTATTTTATCTGTAAATATCCCATACATAAATGGGTATAAAATGGGAAATATTGAGGTGTTAATTGCTGTTAATTCTGATTATTATAGGGCGCAATATAACACAGATTTTATATATTACTATTCATCTGATAAAAAATTGAATATCAAATTTCTTAAAAGCGGTGGTTATATTGTAAACTATTCTTTTTCATTACAGTGATAAACTTTGTTCACTATACTAAGCTCAATTTGTGGGCAGAAAGGACAAATAAATATGTATAAAATTGAAACATTAGTTAGGAAGACCTCTTCTCAATCGCTTTGGGAGTTTTTAATTGTACAGGTAACAAATTTAATTGATGACCCCAATAAGCTCCCCGACAAAGTTACAGGTGTTATCCCTCAAATTGAAGTAACAAGTCTGGAAGAATATCAAACTGCAAGTCTTGTGGAGCTTGAGAAAAAAATCAAAGAAATTTTAGCAACTGTTCCGCAAAACAATATTAGAGTGGTTCAAGACGTTACTTATACTTTAGATGTTTTGTTTTAGGCGGT
>JAVVVT010000115.1:0-5464 GCA_036652515.1 Oscillospiraceae bacterium | reverse complement strand
TACTATGGCGTAGATGTGAAACAATAAAAAGTCGACGAATTTAAAATAAGTTGGTTGTAAAATTTGAAGTATACATTTCACCAGGAGGAGTTATGCAAAATAAAAAACAGCATATATTCAAGATTATTGCGTGGTCGGTAGTCATAATTTCGTTTTTCCTGTGCCTTTCAAGGGGAGATAGGTTTATTGTAACCTGGGACGGAACACAGTTGAACAGGGCAACCAAATTTTTGGTGTATAACTCGGCTTTTGCTGATGAGACCACACAAGATGCCGGATTTTTTGCTAAATCGGAAAAATTAGAGCTTAAAAAAGGTGAATATATGGTCACGGCTCATTACACAGCTACCGGCGAGGGCAATGTTATGAGAGTTATGAGCGACGACGGCGCAAATAAAGATAATAGTGCAGGGCGTGTATTCGCCACTCAAACTCTTGATATGAGCAAAAATGAAAGTGTTATCAAGTTTTCAATAGATGAAGATGCTTATGGTGTATATGTAGTTTTTGATTACAGTGGAGAGGGGAGCGTGACATTAAACGATGTAACGATCCGCTCGGATATGTATTTTAATGACAGCGTATGGATAATATTTCTATGCGCTTTAGGCGTGATGATTTATTGCTATTTAGTTAAAAAATGGGAAAAGGTGAGTGAGGAAAACGCTAAACAAAACCAGAAGATTTTTTGGATTTTGTGTGCAGCGGTGATTGTGGTGAGCATACCTTTATTTACTGATTATATCATTTTTGGACATGATATGTCCTATCATACTATGCGCATAAAGTCCATAGCAGATGGTCTGAGGGGCGGACAGTTCCCTGTGAGAATACAGCCATCGTGGTTTAATTATCACGGGTCGGCAGATTCTGTTTTTTACCCTGATCTGCTGCTGTACCCTGCGGCAATCATGCATATGTTAGGTGCATCAATTATTTTGGCATATAAATTTCTCTTGCTTATGTGCAATATATTTACAGCGTGGTCAGCGTATTTTTCCGCTAAAACAATTTTCAACGACAAGAATGCGGGGGTTGTTTGCGCAGTTGTATATTTGATGTGCACATACAGAATGACAAATATGTATGAGCGTGCAGCATTGGGAGAGAGCCTTGCAATGGTGTTTTTTCCACTTATTTTCTTGGGTCTGTATCAGGTTTTGATATCTGAGGATATCCAGTGGAAATGGCTCGCATTGGGCTTTTGCGGGGTTGTGCAGTCACATATAATATCCACTTTGTTTGCAGCATTGTTTGCAGTTTTGGCAGCCATTGTTTTTATAAAACGAGTGTTTGAAAAAAAGAGACTTATTGCAATATTCAAAGCCGTCGTGGTTACAATATTAGTGAATATTTGGTTTATTGTCCCATTTTTAGAATTCAGAGGTCTCCCTGTATATATGATAAGCGCAGTAAATATTTATCACTTGGCAGAGACGGCACTTTATCCGGCACAGCTTTTTAGCTCCTTCTGGGGATTTGATATGAGCAATTACAGCGTGGTTCCGGGTACGCTTAAAAATGAGATGCCGTTGACATTGGGAGCATTGGCACTTGTGATTTTGATAGCCGGAGTGACACACTTGGCAGTGAATAGAAAATCCAAAGATAGTGCTCAATATAAATTAATATTTGCGATTACGGCGCTTTTATCATTAACGCTTTTTGTATCTACGGTATATTTTCCGTGGGGATTTGTTGAAAGGTTGCCTGTTGTGGGAATAATGATAAGGAACATTCAGTATGCTTGGAGGCTTTTGGGTCCGGCTTGCCTCTTCACAGCATTTTTAGCTGGGGCATTGGTGAAACAGTATGAAAACAGTGAGAGTTTAAAGCGGATTGGGAGCATTTGTTTAACTATTTGCTTAGTATCGGTGTTGTTTTTTAATGACAACTACTTAAAGTTGAACACCATATATAAAAAATGTGGCGCTATGCCAAACGGCATCACTTTACAAGGAACGTCATCAGAGTACCACTATCGAGATTATCTTTATAAGTCATCTAATCCGGCGTTTCTATGTAGCAGGACACCGGTAATTGAAGCTGATGAGACCGTTGAAATCAAAGATTATAAAAAATATATGACTAACGTGAAGTTCTCATTTGATAAGCCTGCGGGCGGCACCACAGTGACATTGCCTTTGGTGTACTACCCGGGTTACGTTGCAAAAGATGAAAATGGTGAAGATGTTAAGATGTCACCAAGTGAAAAAATGTATTTGTTGCAGATTGAGTTGCCACAAAAGGCTACTTCCGGCACAATAAATGTAAAATATAAAGGTTTAAACCATTGGCGAATATTTGATTTAATAAGTGGATTTACCGTTTTGGGCTTGGCGGGAAATGGCATTTTCAAACGAATAAAGGTGAAGAAAAATGAAAATTCGGGAAAATAAAACTGCCTGCACTATGGCCAAAGTATTTGCACTTACATTCGTAGTATATGGTATGTGCATATTGATAAGCTCGTGGCTTAACGGCGGTGTATTTCAACTGGGGACTGACTACTTTGATCAGCAGATACCATTTACAATATACTGTTCTCAGGCAATCAGAGATGGAAATCTTCTGTGGGCTGATGCGGTGGATTTGGGTACTTCGTTTATAAACGCCTTTGGGTATTACAACATAGGCTCTCCATTTTTTTGGATTGCCATGCTCTTCTCACCCGATAAAATTCCTGCGGTTATGACCTTTATGCTGGTGGTGAAATTTGCATGTGTGGCAATGTTCACTTATCTGTATTTGTCCAGGTATACAAAGACGGATTTCGCAGCGGCTTGCGGAGGGTTGCTGTTTGCTTTTTCAAGCTATTTGATTAACAATACGGTCTTTCATTTTGTGGACTCCATACTTATGTTCCCGTTGCTTCTCTGGGCGCTGGACGAGGAAATGTACAAGGATAAAAGATTGATATTTGCCATAGTGAGCGCAGTGTCTATGCTCACTAACTATGTTATTTTTATAGGGGAAGTAGTCTTTTTAATAATCTATTTTGTGGTTAAGTTAATCAGCAAAGAATATTCACTCACAGTTAAAAAGTTTGTCCAACTGTCAGCGGAATCTCTGCTTGGGGTGGGAGTGGCAAGCGTCATTGTGGTGCCATCGGCGGTAGCGCTAATCTCAAACCCACGGCTGGGACTGTCATTTGCCGGACTAAAGCAAATGATTGTGTTTAAACCAATTCAGTACGCAGAATTGATTAAATGTGCGCTTTTTCCTGTGGATACAATGGCGAGAAAAGCGTTTTTCATATCGGGAAACCCCACTGCACCAGACTTTTATTTGCCACTTTTCGGCTGCATATTGGGTATAAGTTATATTGTTCACAACAGAAAATCATGGGTGAGCAAAATCCTTGGGGTGTCTTTTATTTTTGCATTAGTCCCCATTTTAAATAGCAGTTTTATGCTGTTTAATTCAGAATACTATGCCAGATGGCTCTATATGCCGTTGCTGATTTTTACCCTTGCCACAGTTTTAGAATTAGAAAACCATAAAGCCTCTTTAAAATATGGTTTTTTGGGCTGGGCAGCGTTAGTGGCTCTGTTTTTGGGAAATGCCATTTATTGGAAGTTACATTTTGGCACTGATTTGGTGGAAATAGGCAATGGAGTGGCGATTATTCAACACTCCGGATTGGCATTAGTATTGACAGTTTTGATGCTTTTTGGGGTCATATTTTGTCTCATACTACGCCCTTTACAAAATAATTTTAAATACTCACAGGGCGTTATTTTTATAGGTGTAATGATTTTTTCGGTAATGACAACGGTATATTCTTATAACAATCTTCACTGGGTATCAAATAACAATAAGCAAATCGCTCAAGACTTTTATCATAACAGTGCACATTTGGGAATAGAAGATGATGAGTATTATCGAATTGACACCCTTGACACATATATGAATCTGGGGATTGTAAGCAACACTTCTTCGGTAAATTTCTTCACCACAACTATCAGTGGGTCTATATTTGATTTCTATAACGGGGCATTAGAGACATCAAGGACGATAAAAAGTAATGTTCCTCACAATAATTTTCAGCTTAGATCGCTGTTGTCCTGTAAATATTATATTGTGTCCCAAAGTGAAGACGTGCCACCGCACGCCGTATTAATCAGTGAAAATGGGAATTTTAAAATTTATCAAAATGAATATTTTACTCCTATGGGATATTGCATGAAAAATGTAATCACTCAAAGTGAATACTCCAAAATAGATAAGGTGGACAAGCCCAACGCATTATTAAATGCCATTGTGTTAAGCGATGATGATGTGGAAAAATTTGGAATATCTGCCGTGAGTGCAGAGGAAGTAATTAGCGGCAGCTTGGACGACACGATAGAACAAAATGTGAATTTTAATAAAAATAATAGCTGTAAGAGTTTTGAAAAAGTGAAAAATGGTTATAGGGCGGTATCTGACTTTGAAAATGAAAGAATAATATTCTTCTCAATTCCCGCCGACAAAGGCTGGACCGTGAGGGTAAACGGCAAAAAGACATCGGCGCTTATAGCTGATTATGGGCTTATGGCGGTAAAATGCCAGGGTGGAAACAATATAATTGAATTCGCTTATATGCCTGTCGGGCTTAAAATCGGAGGGCTGATGAGCGCTGTATCTGCTATGCTGATGGCAGTATATTTCTTTGTATCAAAAAAGCATTATAAATAGGCTTAAAGGAGAGAATATGTCACAGACAGTGGAAACGACAAAACGCAATGGGGAAATAGATTTTTTCCGATTTATATTTTGTATGATGATAATAATAATGCATTATGGGTATTACTGTACTGCGGGCAAAAGAGTTTTTTTTATCGGCGCACCCATAGGAGTTGAATTTTTTTTCTTGGTGTGTGGCTGGCTTATGGCGGCGCATATACATAAGCTCTCCGGCAATGAAAAACCCGGGAAAGCAACTGCAGAGTATCTTACCAATAGGCTTAAATCAATCTTGCCATATACTACCATAGGTGTTGTTTTGGCATTTATAACGGCAAGCGCAGGCACAGGCACGGGGGCGTTCACACTCTTCAAACGTGGGCTTGTGGCAGTTTTAGAAATTTTGCTGCTTCCGGAGTTAGGAGTAGGATTTGACACATATGTCCCGGTGCTTTGGTATGTGTCCTCAATGCTCTTTGCAATACTTATTTTATATCCAATATTTGTATGGAATAAGGATATTTATTTAAACGTGCTTGCACCGATTTTTATGATTGTGTACTTGGGCTGGATATTCCAAACCGATGGTCTTTTGAATGGTCATGGGTCTTGGCACACCATTGCCACCAATGGAACTTTCCGTGCCATAGGAGAGATAAGCGCAGGTTGTATATGCTTCAATTTATCAAAAAAAATATCTCAATCAGTCAACGGGAAGTTTAGCAGAATTGCCCTGTCTGCTGCAAATATTATCGGGTATATCACAGTTATAGTAATGGCTTTTTTTAACTCAGGC
>JAVVVT010000114.1:0-5487 GCA_036652515.1 Oscillospiraceae bacterium | reverse complement strand
TTAACAAATATGGGATTGTCAAAACGAATAGATAATGGAAGCAACGGTATCGCCCAGAGCGAGATACACCACTCTATGTACAGCTACACCCTGTCAATCGACTTGGATAGGATAGGAGAGGACAAGGGTATCTCCGTTCCAAAGGGCGAAAAAGCAAAAAGAATTTGCGATTTGCTGGACACTATTCAATTCCTTTACCGTGATATCAAGGGCAGACGTGAAAACTTGGCGCCTATTTTTATAGTGGGTGGAGTTTATGAGCGAAAGAGCCCATATTTTGAGGACCGTATTAAGATGGATAAATTCAAGATAGACTTCCGTGGTATTGAGGAGATTATAAATAGCAGCGAAGACACAAAAAACAACACTTTGGTAGGTGTATTAGACGGCGGATTTGCCAACACCAAGGAGATAAAAAGTGAGCTTTGCGCAACTACGGTGGCAGAGGTATTTGAAAAATTAAAGGAAGAAGTGAGAGGGTATTATGATTAGGGCTGTGAGAATTTCAGGTAGACAGCAGATGCCTAACTACCGAAAGCCGATTAGCGTTATCGTAAAAGAGACCTTTCCACTGCCGCCATATTCTTCTGTGATAGGTCTTGTCCACACCCTGTGTGGCTGGACGGGGGAGAACGGTGGGTATCGCCCTATGAGAGTTTCAGTGCAGGGTATGAGTGCCGGCACTGTAAATGATTATGCCACAAACTACTCCTTTGGCAACAAAAAATATGAGGCAGGTCGTCACACACTGGCGGTGCCTAATGGAGGAGATTTTTTAGGGGTGAGCAGAGGACCTAAAAGCTATGAGCTACTCAGCGATGTGCGCCTCACACTGCATATTATTCCACAGGAGGATTTTTTGATAGAAGAGATAGCACAGGCTTTTAAAGACCCACCCATATATCCCTCTCTTGGCAGATATGAGGACCTTTTACAGATAGAGAGCGTGGATATTGTGGAGCTGAAAGAGGCTGATGAAGACGATGAGTTAGTGAATAAAATGGACGCTTATCTCCCCTTGGCACTTTCATACGATGATGCAAGCAACTTGATGGGCACGGTTTATCGACTGAACAAGGTGTTTGAATATTCACCTAAAAATAAAATGCGTGTCTGGAAAGAGACGGTTTATGCAAGGCATATAACCAAAGGCGTGTTTTTACAGGCAAAAGAGGGGATATATTTAGACAGTTGTTTTGGCGATGTGGTGCTCCCCATATGATTTACGGCGAATATATGGCAAAATCAAACCCCTGTGAAACTATACAAGAGCATACCGATAACCTGCTCAAGGCATTTGAAAACATCATCAAAGCCTACCCAAACAGTTTTGATAAAAACGAGCAGGAGCTTATAAAATGCGCTGCAATATATCACGATGCCGGAAAATCAAATTATGCTTTTCAAAAGAAAATCCATAAGGCAGCGGCAAAAGATTTTGCCATAGACCCGGCGCTTGAAAAATTTTATTATTCAAAGGATAATGAGCCTTACGCTGAGATACCTCATGGGTATCTCAGTTCGGCGTTTCTGCCTTTGGCAAGTTTGTCATTTTCAGATGAGGAAAAAAAGATACTAATCAGCGCCATTTATTTTCATCACACTCGCTCTGCGGTGACTGATGAGCAGGTAGTAGCGGTGATAAATAATGACTTAAAGCCCAAATTTCAAAATTTAAATATAGGGGACGATAAAAGTGACACAAAGATTACGGGCGACTTAAAGCCCAAATCAAGGGCTCTAAACGGCGCTTATCTGACCCGTGTATTAAAATCTATGGAAAAAAATGAAGGACTATGGCTGAAATTTGCCGTGGTAAAAGGTGCTCTAAACAGGCTTGATTACTCCGCCAGCGCCCACAGCTTTGAAAATATAGAAATTCAGCGTCTGCAAGACGGGCTTAATTTTGATAGCTGGGTAAGAAAATATATGGAGAAAAATAATTTCATATTAAGACCTGTTCAAAAATATATGTTAGAGCATAAAGATGAAAATCTCATTGTGAGAGCCTCCACGGGAATAGGCAAAACCGAGGCGGCGTGCCTGTGGTCAGGAGGAGAAAAGCTGTTTTACACATTGCCTATGCAGGTGTCAATAAATGCTATGTATCAAAGATTTAAAGTGGAATACGGCTTTGAAAATTGCGCTCTGCTCCACAGCAACGCCCTGTCCATATTTTTTTTGAGCGAGGAACAACCCTACCTTTACTATAAGCAGTCAAAAGCCCTCTCTTTTCCCGTGACAATTTCCACCGTGGATCAGCTTTTCACCTTTGTTTACAAATATCGTGGCTGTGAGATAATCCCCTCGGTGCTGAAATATTCTAAGATAGTCATAGACGAAATGCAGGCGTACTCCCCTGAAATAGCGGCTAAAATAATCTATGGGCTCAAATTAATCACTATGTTAGGCGGGCATTTTGCCATAATAACCGCAACAATGCCCCCTGTGCTGTCTCAATTTATAAAGGAAAAAGGCATAGAGTTTTCTCCTATGCCCCAGCCGTTTTTAAACCAGATTGACCGCCACAAAATCAGCTATGAAGAGGCGGACTTTAATTTTGATTTTATCGCTTGTGAGGGGACAAACAAAAAGGTGCTCATCATCTGCAACACTGTAAAAAAAGCGGTGGCAGCCTATGAGGCACTGTGTGAGAGAGGCTGTGATGTACATCTTCTCCACAGTCATTTTCAAAGGGGAGACCGCAGAAAAATTGAGCAGGCTCTGATAGATTTTTCAAAAGGAGAAAACTGTGGTATCTGGGTGAGCACCCAGATAGTAGAGGCAAGCCTTGATGTGGATTTTGATATGCTCTTCACTGAAATGTGCAGTGCTGACAGCCTTTTGCAGAGGCTGGGCAGATGCTACCGCAAAAGAAAATACCTTTTAGACACACCCAATGTGTATATATATGACACAAAAAATGGGCGTGGCACGATTTATGACCAAACTATATATGATTATTCGGTAAAGTTTTTGCAAGAGTATAACAAATCGGTATTCACCGAGAAAGCAAAAAATGAGTATATAGATGAAGTCTATAATTTCAAAAGACTGCAAAATAGCGAATACTATAAAAAATTGGAAACAAATTATTACGAGCTCACAAAGCTTTTGCCTGACAGCGTCGATGAGGCACTGGCGAAAAAGCAGTTTAGAGAAATAATCAGCACCAGGGTAATCAGCGATGAAACCTATGAGAAAATCTGTAATAACGGGCAGCTAAACGCCATAACGCAAAGAGCGAAGTCTAAAGATATATTGGAAAATCAAAAGGCTGAAAATGAGCTTTTAGACTACACCATATCAATAAATCCAAATTACAGTAAAAATAAAATCGACAAATCACCTATAAATTTATCCCAAGAAAACAAACATATGCCGCTGATTTATAGGATACAGGCAGGGTACGATTTTGATGAGGACACTTTAAAGGGCAAAGGTTTGATTTTTGATAAAGATATGGGAGCAAATATATTGTGAGGTGAAATATGAGCGGTGTTTCAGGGCTTATTTTTGAATATTATCATATCTGCAAAAGGAAAGCGTGGTATGCCTCAAACGGCATATCTATGGAGCAGACCAATGACAATGTGATGATTGGCAAGCTGATTGACGAAACTTCTTATGATAGGCAGCACAAGCATATCTTGGTGGACGAGGGGGCAAACATTGACTTTATGAAGGACAAAACGGTCTATGAGGTCAAAAAAAGCACAGCGGAAAAACAGGCATCACTGGCGCAAATAAAATATTATCTCTATGTGCTGAAGAAAAAAGGCGTCCTTTGCAACGGGGAACTTCGTGTGCCAAAAGAGAATTATGTGCAGGAGGTTTTCCTCACTGATAAGGACGAAGAGGAGATTGAAGAGGTAATCAAAGGGATAAACGAGATGATACAGTCACCCACTCCCCCAAAAACCGAAAAGATGAAAATATGCAAAAACTGTGCCTTTTATGACTTGTGCTATATTTGAGAGGGTTTTATTATGAAACAAAGCTACTACCTCTTTTCGCCCGGCACTTTAAAGCGAAAAGACAATAGCATAACCTTGGAAAAATCGGACGGGAGCAAAAGCGATATCCCCGTGGAAAGAATAGATGACCTGTTTATTTTTGGAGATATGCAGTACAATTCACAGCTGTTTGCTTTTCTTGGCTCAAAGGGTATACCCGTGCATATGTTCAACTATTACGATTTTTATGTGGGCTCATTTTATCCTCGTGAAGTGGCGGTGAGCGGTAAATTATTGGTAAAACAGGTGGAGCATTATTCAGATGAAGCAAAGCGACTAATCATAGCAAAAGAGTTTGTTATGACGGCGACGGATAATATTTACAGAAACTTGAGATACTATAATTCACGCAACAAAGATGTGCAAAAACAGATGGACGATATTTCTCTCATAAAACAAAGTATGCCAAATGTGGTGTCAGTCCAGGAGCTTATGGGGTATGAGGGAGTGGCGCACCAAATTTATTATTCGGCATTTAACACTGTCATAAATCAGGATATTGACTTTCAAAAACGTGTAAAGCGACCGCCCGACAATATGATAAACACGCTGATATCCTATTGCAATTCTCTTGTATACACAAAAGTTTTGTCGCAAATATATTGCACTCAGCTAAATCCTACCATCAGCTATCTTCATCAGCCGGGGCAAAAAAGATTTTCTCTCTGCCTTGATATAGCAGAGGTCTTTAAGCCCTTAATTGCGGACAGAATGATTTTTTCTATGCTCAATCACAACCAAATTACCCAAGATGACTTTGATGAAGAATTAGGGTATCTTAGGATAAAAGATAAGGGAATACGCACAATTGTCGCAGAATTTGACAAGAGAATGAAAACAACAATAATGCACAAAGACTTAAACCGTGAGGTGTCTTACCAACACCTAATACGATTGGAATGTTATAAGCTTATAAAACATTTGCTAAACGAAAAGCCATACGAGGGCTTTAGAATTTGGTGGTAAAATGTATATTGTTCTTATTTACGACATTGAATTGTCGGCGGAAAAACCGCAAAAAAATGAAGATGCAAGGGTGCTGCGCCAAGTGTTTAAAATATGTAAGCAATACTTAACGCATATACAAAATTCGGTTTTTGAGGGTGAGTTGTCAGAGCCCCAGCTGATAGAAATAAAGACAAAGTTAAAAAGCTACTTGAGAAAAGACAAGGATTCCTGTATAATATTTAAAGCGAGAAACAGTACCTGGATGCAAAAAGAATTTATCACAAGAGAAATAGACCAGACGTCTGTGTTCATCTGATTTTTATGCAAAAAAATCACTGTCGAATGGGGAAAATGCAAATATACCGCACCCACGACAGAAAAAAAGCAGAAATAATTACCCAAAATACCCCATTTTTAGTGGCAAAGATATGATATGTGTATAAATACGCAGAACAAGAGAAAAATAGAGCGTTTTTATGCGAAAAATGGGGTAATAAATCTATCCATATTGGAATGTAAATTT
>JAVVVT010000113.1:0-5518 GCA_036652515.1 Oscillospiraceae bacterium | reverse complement strand
AACCTAATTGCTTTTGCCTTATTGTTTTTAAGAATAGAGAGATTGGTATTTGTAATATCTATTTTTTCTGCTAAATCCTTAAGTGATATTTTTCTTTTTGCCATCATCACATCAATATTTACAATAATAGGCATAGTTTATACACCTTTCTAAATGGTAAAATCGTTGTCTGCTTTAAGCTGTACAGCCTCGCAGAATACGTTTTTTACCACTCTCAGTATCAGCCCCACAAACGCCGCCAAAATTCCCACGATTAAAAACGGGAGATAGTATAAACTGCTGACAAGGCTTATGACACCCGCAAGTATACACAGCCAGGACAGACTGCGCAAAATCGACACATTCCCCTGGGTGAACACCAACTGTTTGTCGATATTGTCCAAAAGGCGGTACAGATTATACAGAGCCAAAAATGCAGGCAGGGATAGGCAGTAGACACTCAGGTAGAGCAAGGGCAACTTTCCTTTTAAAACATCGGGTCTCATCTCCACTAAAAGATTTAGCAGGTAAGGGGCAAAGATACAAAGCAAGACACCGCTCACAAAAAAGATATAAATGCAAATTTTAGAGAGCTTTAAACTCCTGTCGCTGTTCCAATACATAAAAACACTCCTTGCAATTTAATTTCGCCTTGATTATAACATTGAATATATTGAATGTCAAGCATTATTTATCGATAAACAATAAATATTTGTTAATAATCAATGCAATTTCCCAAAAGCGTAAATATTTGCATTAGAAGGGGGAATATGATACAATAATGTACATATTATATAGATAATTTCAACCAAAACAGAGGTGTAAAATGGACGATAAAATGTTAAAGCAATACGGCGAAATGGCGGTCAAAGTGGGGGTAAATATTCAAAAAGGTCAAACTCTCATTATCAATGCCCCCATATCTGCTGAAGATTTGGTTCATCACTGTGCCATAGCAGCCTATGAGGCAGGGGCAAAAGAGGTGGTGGTGCATTACAGTGACGAAAAACTTTCACGGATAAAAATGGACAAAACCTCGAAAGAGGTGCTGTGCGATGTGAAACCTTGGATGCAAAACTCCTACCTTGAATATATAAAAAGCGAGGGCAGCGCCGCAATTTTAAGCATAAGCGGCAGCGACCCGGAAATATACAACGGTCTTGATATGGACAAAGTCAACAGCGCAAATATAGCCCGTATGAACGCTATGTCGGAGTATAAAGACTACACCATGGCGTCCCGTATTCAGTGGTGCGTCATAGCCGTCCCAACCTTAGGCTGGGCGAAAAAGGTTTTCCCAAAGCTGCCTGATGAGCAGGCTATGGAAAAACTCTGGCAGACGATTTTCAAGGTCTCCCGTGCTCAGGGCGACGGGGTAAAAAACTGGAGAGATTACGCTAAACTGCAAGGGGAGAGAAGAGACAAAATCAATTCTTTACACCTTACACAGGTTCATTTAAAGAGCAAAAACGGCACGGATTTAACTGTGGGCTTGGCGGAGGACTGCCTGTGGGGCGGTGTGAGTGAAGAGAGCGAAAAAGGCGTGAGCTTCATACCCAATATGCCTACGGAGGAGATATTTACAGCCCCTCACAAGGACAGGGTAGATGGCGTGGTCTATGGCACAAAGCCCTATGTCTACAACGGGGAAATCATCGACGGATTTATGCTCAAAATGGAAAAAGGCAAGGTGGTACAGTATGAGGCAAAGGTGGGCAAAGAACTGTTAGGTCAGCTGCTGCGCACCGACGAGGGAGCTTGCCACATAGGCGAAATTGCCTTGGTGCCATCTTCCAGCCCTATAAATAAAGAAAATGTTCTGTTCTACAACACCCTTTTTGACGAGAACGCCGCTTGTCATATCGCCTTTGGTCAGGGCTATCCAGGCACGGTGGAGGCTGGCAACTCAATGAGCACAGAAGAGCTCCTATCAAAAGGTGTGAATGACTCCGTCATACACGAGGACGTGATGGTGGGAAGCGAGGATATGTGCGTCACAGGCTTGACAAAAGACGGCATCACCGTGGAAATTTTTAAAGACGGAGAATGGGTGTTTTAAATAATAAAAATTATTTCACAAATAAGGTGCAAAAGGCTTGCAATGCTGTGTAAAGTGTGATATTATATCATAGTAAAGTAAAATATAAAGTAAAAGGAGAGTGGGGCAACCCGCTCTCTTGTTTTTAGTAAAAGATGGAGGTAATCTGCTTGGCTAAAGGAAAAAAGGCAACGGAGGTTGTGGAAGAAATTGTAAAGCCTGTATGCGATGAAATGGGCTTGGTATTGTGGGACGTAAGATTTGAAAAAGAGGGTCCGGAGTGGTATCTCAGAGTGTTCATCGACAAGGACGAGGGGGGCATATTTATCGACGATTGTGAAAAACTTTCACGCACGGTAGACCCCTTGATTGACAGTGCAAACCCTATTGAACAGGGTTACTTTTTTGAAGTATCCTCTGCCGGGCTGGGTAGAAAACTCACAAAGCCCTTCCATTTTGAAAAGAAGATGGGAGAGGTGGTTTTGGCAAGGCTGATACACGCCACAGACGGCGTAAAAGAGATAAAAGGCAAACTTTCAGACTTAAAAGATGGGGTCATCACCATAGAAAAAGATGACGGTACGCAAATTAAAGTTGCTTTAAAGGATACGTCCTTTGTAAAGCTGTGTGATGACGAAGATTTATTTTAGGGAGAATTAAGGAAAAATGAATAAGGAATTTTTTGAAGCTCTTGACGTGTTGGAAAAAGAAAAAGGTATCAGAAAAGAGGTTCTTTTAGAAAAAATCACCAAGGCGATGGAAGTCGCAGTGGAAAAAGATTTAGGCATAGAGGGCAACGTCAGCGTTATGGTGGACGAGGACAAACAGAATTTTGCGGTGTCAATCGTTAAGACTGTGGTTGAAAATGTGGAGGATCCCGACAAAGAGATATCTTTGGACGAAGCCAAAAAAATCAAGGCGAGGATAAGAGTGGGCGCCGAGGTGGGTGTTCCCCTCAAAACCAAGGATTTTGGTTATATCGCCATAGGAGCTGCCAAAAACGTAATTCGCCAAGGTATCAAGGAGGCGGAGAAGGCACAGCTGTTCCAAGATATGCAGGGCAAAACCCACGAGATTGTATCCGGCGTGGTGCAAAGAAGAAACGAGAAGAGCGGCGCTATCGTCTTGCAGATAGGCGCAAACGAGTTTATATTGCCAAAAGATGAGCAGATTCCCGGGGAAGAATATACCCAAAATCAGCACATCAAGGTCTATGTGGTGGACGTTTTATCCACCGAGAGAGGTCCCAAAATTATGCTCAGCCGCACCCACCCGGGTTTTGTGAGCAGAATGTTCGAGCTTGAAGTGCCTGAGATATTCAATGGCACAGTGGAGATAAAAGCTATCAGCCGTGAGGCAGGTGCCAGAACAAAGATGGCTGTGTGCTCAAAAGATGAGAACGTAGATGCTATCGGAGCTTGCATAGGCACTAAGAGAAGTCGTATAGAAAATGTGATTTCACAGCTTGGCGGAGAGAAGATAGACATCATAAAATACAGTGAAGACCCGGCAGAGTTCATCTCGGCGGCGCTCTCACCCTCCAGCGTGGTCAAGGTGGAGCTCATCTCCGAACAGCCCAAGGCGTGTAAGGTTATGGTGCCGGACGAACAGCTCTCACTGGCGATTGGCAACAAGGGTCAGAACGCAAGATTAGCCGCACGTTTGACAGGATATAATATTGATATCCACCCACAAAGCGGATATTTCGGCGAGTAGGTCCCACAGGAGGCTCATTATGGCTATAAAAAAAATACCCCAAAGAAAATGCTTGGGCTGCAACATCTCAAAGGATAAAAAAGACCTTATCCGAGTGGTGCGCAGCAGTGAGGGAGAAATTTCAATTGACTTGACGGGAAAAAAATCAGGCAGAGGGGCGTATATCTGTAAAGATGTAGCTTGCCTTAAACTTGTTAAAAAGGCAAAGAGGCTGGAAAAAGCTTTTGCTTGCCCCGTGAGTGAAGAAATTTATGCCCGTCTTGAACAGGAGATAGTTGCCCATGAATAAATTGCTTTTCGCAATTTCACTGGCAAAAAAATCAGGGAAGCTTATCAATGGATTTGACAGCGTCAAGGCGGCAGTCTTAGACGGCAGCGCACATTTAGTGATAATCACACAGGACACAAGCGAAAAAACAATCAAAAGAGTAAAATACTTTTGCGAAGATATAATCGATGTGCACACGACATCTCTCACCCAGTTTGAGGTGTCACAGGTTGCAGGCAGATTAACAGGCATACTGGCAATCGCAGACGAAAATCTTGCTATCCTATGCCGCAATGCTATAAAAAGCACAGAAGGAGAGATGTAAATGGTTATAAAATATAAAGCGGGCGACCTCATCGGGGACTTTGAGTTAAGCAGCAAAGAAGCGCTTACCGAGCTTGGCGATATGCTGGGCACAGAGATAAAAAAGACCACGGTTCTCACAGAAGAACAGGCTAATATTGCTTTTGAACACTATTCTCAAAAGGGCGCAGTGGCTGATTTTGCAAATTATCTCACGCCAAAAAAAGAAGAAGTCAAACAGGAAATTCCAAAGGCAGCTCAAGAAGTTGCCCCCACGGCAAAGCCTGTACAGGAGACACCAATCAAGGCGCAAGCCCCAGTTCAGCCTGTGGCAAAACCCGTATCGGCACAGCCAAAGCCTCAGGGCAATGGTTTCAAGCCCAACACAAACACAAAAGAGAGCGTCCAGCAGAACATCAGAAACAATGGTTTCAACAAGGTGGCGCCTCCAAGACCTTTCCAAAATATGCCCGCCACTCCAAAGCCGGCACCTGTTGCCAGCAATGGATTTAAGGCTAATACAAATCAGCCCAAGCCACAGCTTCAAAGGACTCTTTCAAACGAGCCTTTAAAGAAAGCGGACGGCACAGTGGTTGAAAAACCAATGCACATAGCCAAAGTAAAGGGCGACGGCTCCTCCGTAGAAAAACAGGAGAGAGTGGTGGTCACAGTTGATACACGTCAAGCGGGCAATGTAAACCTTGACAAGTTCAACGAAAAATATGACCAGTTGGCACAGACAAAATCTTTCGGCGGAGGACAGCGTAAAAATCAGTCCGTGGGCGGAAAACAAAAATTCGGCAAGAACAACAGGGGCAATCAGAGACCAAACCCCTTTGCCAAGAAGAAGGTAGAAACCGAGTCCGAGCGTCTTGAGCGCCTCCATTTGGAAAAGGCGAGAAAAGCTCAACTCAAGGTTCAAATCCCAGACGAAATTTCAGTGGGCGAATTGGCAACAAGGCTTAAAGTCACAGCCAGCGAAGTTGTAAAACGCCTTATGCCTCTTGGAATTATGGCGTCAATAAGCGAAATTGTAGACTTTGACACAGCGGCTTTGGTAGCTGAAGAGCTGGGAGCAAAGGTTGAAAAAGAAGTTATCGTCACTATTGAAGAGAGACTTTTTGAAGAGATTGATGACAACCGTGACAACACCCAAGGACGCCCCCCAGTGGTGGTGGTTATGGGTCACGTTGACCACGGCAAGACATCACTTT
>JAVVVT010000112.1:0-5545 GCA_036652515.1 Oscillospiraceae bacterium | reverse complement strand
ATAGAAAATGTCTTGCCCTATTACCGCAAGACGGTTTAAAAAATAAAAAATTTTTCCAATCCGGATTTATACATAGGTTAAAAGATATAAAAATTAACGTATTGTTCAAATAAATTTGTCAAATAAAAGCGACATATCCGTTGTTAATAAGTCGCAAATATGGTAAAATAAAATGATGAGTGCAGGAGAGTGACAAATGGATTTTAACCAGCAGATTAATTTGAGAAAAGAGTACATAACACAGCAGTTTAGCTCCTTGAACCCTATGCAGCAGGAGGCTGTGTTTACAATAAAAGGCCCGCTTTTGATTTTGGCAGGTGCAGGCAGCGGAAAGACCAGCGTGTTGATAAACAGAATTTCAAATATGGTGCGTTTTGGCGAGAGCTATCATTCACCCTATTTTCCCACCGATGTGAGGGAAGAAACCCTCTTAGCGCTGTCCCTTGCGGTGGACAAACACGAGAAATTGGATTTTTCTATGGAGAGCGAAATTTCCACAGGGAAAATCCGTGCCTATAATATATTGGCGATAACCTTTACCAACAAGGCGGCGGCAGAGCTGCGCCAAAGGCTGGAAAATTCACTAGGCGAAAATTCAAGGGAGGTTATGGCAAGCACCTTCCACTCTTTGTGTATGAGGATTTTGCGCCGTGACGGAGAGGGCGTAGGGTACACAAACACCTTCACCATATACGACTCCGACGACCAAAAGCGGGTTATGCGTGAAGTGATGAAGGACTTGAACATAGACGATAAGTTTGTTCAGCTCAAGGTGGCAATAAATCGCATATCCGGCTACAAGGACAAGCTCGTCAGCCCGGCAGAAGCTGAAAAATATGCCAGCAACACCCACGAAAAATTGATTTTAAAATGTTATGAAGAATATCAATCAAGGCTTAAAAAATCAAATGCCTTGGATTTTGACGATTTGATTTATCAGACGGTAATGCTTTTCAGAGCAAAACCTGAGGTGCTTTCTTACTATCAAAATCGCTACCGATATATAATGGTGGACGAGTATCAAGATACCTCCACCGCACAGTTTGAGCTTATCAGTCTATTGTCAAGCGCCCACGATAACCTGTGCGTGGTGGGCGATGATGACCAGAGTATTTACCGTTTTCGTGGGGCGACCATAGAGAATATCCTAAACTTTGAGGACAATTATCCCAAGGCAAAGGTCATACGCTTAGAGCAAAATTATCGCTCTACCTCCAACATTTTGCAAGCGGCAAACTCGGTGATAAAAAACAACCAGAGCCGAAAGGGCAAAACCTTGTGGACCAGCTCCCAAGGGGGGGACAAGGTTATGCTCTACAACTTGGAAAAAGAGTTTGACGAAGCCCAAAACGTGGTGGCTATAATAGGCGAAAACGTGAGGGGCGGAGCAAAATTGTCCGACCACGCTGTGCTTTATCGTATGAATATGCAGTCCAGCAATATGGAAAACGCCTTGGCAAGAAGCGGAATACCCTACCGTGTCATAGGCGGTCACCGATTTTATGACCGCAGTGAAATAAGAGATATTATCGCTTATATGTATGTGATAATCAACCCACAGGACAACCTTAGGTTAAAGAGAATTATCAATATGCCGGCGAGAAAAATAGGGGCGACCACCCTTGCGGCGCTCACGGATTTAGCTGCTGAAAAAGGCGTGAGTATGATAGAAATATTGTACAATATGTATGACTACCCACAGCTTTCCCGTGCTGCCACCTCCCTTAACACCTTCTTGCAGATATACAAAAAACTGCTCCTTTTATATAAAACTTGCCCTATGGAAGAGTTCACCGAGAACCTGTTGAAGGTGAGCGGTTATGAGCAGATGCTCCTTGAACAAGGGGAGGAGGGTAAGACCCGTCTTGAAAACGTGGGTCAGCTCATCTCCAACATCAAGGCGTATAAAGAGGCGAACGAGGGGGCGAGCTTGGAGATGTTTTTAGAGGAGGTCAGCCTCATCAGCGACATTGACAACTACGACCAAAACGCCGACAGCGTGACACTTATGACCATACATTCCGCCAAGGGTTTAGAGTTTCCATACGTCTTTTTGGTGGGCGTTGAAGAGGGGATATTCCCCGGGGAAATGTCCAGATACAACCCAGACGACGTGGAAGAGGAGAGACGGCTTTGCTATGTGGGTATCACAAGGGCAAAAAAGGCGCTGTATGTGTCTTATTGCAACGAGAGAATGATTTTCGGGCAGACCAAGCGCCCCTTGCCCTCAAGGTTTGTGCAGGAGATGGACAAAGAGGTCTGCGAGATGATTGACAAGACCCCCAAGACCCCACGGGTCAGCCCTATGAACCGCAGCACCGTGGCAAAAATTCCCCACCCCTTTGACAGCGGCTCCACCGTGGCAGGCACCCAGACCACAAAAGTCGCCCAAAAGAAGAGCTTTGATGTGGGAGATGTGGTTATGCACAAGGTTTTCGGTCAGGGCACAATAATAAAAATCACCCCACTGGCAAACGATGCTATGTTGGAGATTGTCTTTGATACAGTGGGTACAAAAAAAGTTATGGCAAATTACACCCCAATCACAAAGATAGAATAAGAGTTTAAAAAGAGAGGAAAATATATGAAAGTTCAGCTTATAGCCCATACCCCAAACCCTGAGAAAGTTGTTGCGGCAGCGGCAAAATTGTGCTATTCCAACGCAGAGATAGACACCCTTTTAGACGGGTTGACCCAAGAAAAAAGCAAAGAATTTGTAAAAATGCTCTCTACAATGGGACACGAGAGCCCCACGGAGCACGTTAGCTTCACCTTTGCCATAGAGGGCGTATCACGCACACTTTTGGCACAGATAACACGCCACCGCCTGGCATCTTACAGCGTTCAAAGTCAAAGATATGTAAATTTAAAAGACTTTGAGTTCGTCACCCCACCTGAGATTGAAAACGACCCCACTGCCTTAGAGGAGTTCAACCGCTCTATGACTTTGGCTGGAGAAAACTATCTAAAGGTCACCGCAATGCTGAAACAGACCCATACCGCCCAGCTTATGGCACAGGGTATGGACGAAAAATCGGCGGCAAAGGCAGGGGAAAAACAGGCGCTTGAGGACGCAAGGTTCATCTTGCCAAACGCTTGCACCACCAAGATGATAGTCACTATGAACGCCAGAAGTTTAAACCACTTTTTCTCCCAGCGCTGCTGCAATCGTGCTCAGTGGGAGATAAGAAATTTGGCTGATGAGATGCTGAAATTAGTGTGGGAAGTAGCTCCGGCACTCTTTCAAAAAGCAGGACCACCCTGTGCCTCTGGGGCTTGTCCCGAGGGCAAAATGACCTGTGGAAAAGCGGCACAGATGAGAGAAAAATATGCCGACATAAAGAAGTAGGTGAATTTTATGGGCAAGCTTATAGTCATTGAAGGGCTGGACGGCTCAGGCAAGGCAACCCAGTCAAAGCTCCTGTATGAGGAGCTGCAAAAAAGAGGGATAAAAACCAAAATGGTCACCTTCCCCGATTATGAGAGCAACTCCTCGGCACTGGTCAAAATGTACCTGTCAGGGGAGTTTGGCAGCAAGGCAGGGGACGTAAACGCCTATGCGGCATCGTCATTTTTTGCCGTTGACCGCTATGCCAGTTTTAAGGCAAAATGGGAGGGGCTGTACAAAGAGGGATATGTTATAATCGCCGACAGATACACCACCTCCAACGGAGTACATCAGTGCTCAAAGCTACCGCCCAAAGAGTGGCGGCAGTTTATGGACTGGCTGTATGATTTCGAGTACAATAAAATCGGCATACCAAAGCCCGATTGCGTGGTATATCTTGATATGTCCTTGCCTGTGTCTCAAAAGCTCCTTTCAAAAAGGTATGCAGGGGACGAGAGCAAAAAAGATATTCACGAAAAGGACAGGGAATATCTTGCCGCCTCACGGCGTGCCGCTGATTTTTGCATAGAGCACGACGGCTGGATTAAAATAAGCTGCGATGACGGAATAGAGCCCTTGTCCATAGAGAAGATAACACAAAATGTTATGGAAAAAATTACGGAGATATTATGATACATTTTAAGCCTATTGAGATAGACGATTTTGAAAAGGCTAATGACATTTTCAAAAAATACAATATAGAAAATTGCGACCACTGTTTTGCCACTATGGTGGTGTGGTCTTTCCGTCACCCTGTGGAGATTGCAATTGAAGAAAACACGGTTTTTATGCGCACACAGGGCCCTCACACCTCTTGGTACCTCTCTCCAACAGGGGAGATGCCCTTAAAAGAAGCTATACAACTCCTAATAGAGGACGGCAGGGCAGACGGGCATAAGGTAAAAATTTTTGCACTGGACAAAGCTCAAAAAGATATACTTGAGGGGGATTTTCCCAATCAGTTTGAGGTGGAATTAGACAGAGATGCCGCCGATTATATTTACAGCAGCGAAGATTTGCGCACCCTACCGGGGAAAAATTATCAAAAAAAGCGCAACCATTGCTCACGATTTGTCCGTGATTTTCCCGATTATAAGTTTCACCTTATCACCAAAGAAAATATTGAGATAGCCAAGCAGTTTGAATTAGACTGGTGCGCTCGATACAACTGCGATGAGGCACGGGGGCTCTTTGCGGAGCAAAAGGGAATAATGGCACTTTTGAACAATTATGACAGAATGGATTTAGTGGGGGCAATGATTGAAACAGGGGGCGAAATTGTGGCGATGTCCATAGCGGCGCCTTTGAATGAGAGAATGGTGGACGTGATAGTGGAAAAAGCCTACCACGATGTAAATGGAGCCTACGCCATAATCAATCGAGATTTTGCCATAAACTGCTTTGAAAAATTTCAGTTTATAAACCGAGAGGACGATATGGGAGAAGAAAATTTGCGAAAGGCAAAACTCAGCTACTTCCCCTATGAAATTCGTGATAAATACCTTGCAAAATATATAGACTAAGGAGATATGTATGCTTATAAGTACAGCTAAAGTACAGGATTTGCCACAGCTAAAAGAGCTTTGGAATGAGATATTTGATGACGGTACGGTGGGATTTTGCGATTTTGCTTTCAGTCTTTGCAAATTAGAGGATATATATCTTGTTAAAGAAGAGGAGCAGGTGGCTTCTATGCTCATGGCGATAGGCGATGTAAAGGTGAAAAATAAAAACGGATTTTATCTGTATAGCGCCTGTACCGCCCGTTGGGCGAGAGAAAAAGGCTATATGCACCGCTTGATAGAGTACGCCCTCCAAGACCAAAAAGAAAAAGGCAGGGAGTTTTGTATTTTACAGCCCGCCAATTTAAAGCTGTTTGATTTTTACCAGACCTTGGGTTTTACCACAAAAACCTATTTGCGAAAGTGCAATATAGAGATAAAACGCAACCTGTGGGCTAAGGCGGATTTTGATATTGTCACCGCCACACGCTTCCCCGATTTGAGGGAGAAAATGTGTGAGGACACCCTAGTGCATTTTGATGCAAAAGGCTATGTTAAGTTAGCCGAGTACCTGTACACTTTCGGCGGCTCCACAGCGGAGAGCAAGGAGGCATACGGGGTTTACTATATAGAGGGGGGCGCTCTCATAGTCAAA
>JAVVVT010000111.1:0-5587 GCA_036652515.1 Oscillospiraceae bacterium | reverse complement strand
GGCTTGCAGGCGATTGAAATTTTTGCTCAAAAAGATGCGGGATATTACGATGCAATTCTTATGGATATCCGTATGCCGGTGATGGACGGTTTGACCGCCGCAAAATCTATAAGGCAGATGCGCAAAGCCGATGCAAAGACTATCCCAATCATCGCAATGACCGCCAACGCTTTTGACGAAGATATGGAAAAAGCAAAGGCGGCAGGTATGAACGCACACCTGTCAAAGCCTATTGAACCCCTCACTTTATACCAGACAATTCAACAGTTTATATCAAAATAAGCCATAGTTAGGTAGGATTTTTCTGCCAAAATAGATTAAAAGCCATCGAAATTTTCGATGGCTTTTGATTTTATCATTGATAATCTCAACTCATATGTAAGTGGTCTATCTTATTGTGTAAAGTTGATGTGCTTTACTGAAAATTAAATGGTACAGATAAAGATATAGGGTTGATGTGCTTTAATAGAAGTTAAGCGTAACAGCCTAAAAAGTAGGTTAATACTCTTGGCAGCAAGCTATATGGCACAGTCGAAGTGGTGGATTTGGTATACTATGCCAAAAGTCAGGCGGTATATCTAAAATATGTAAAGTTGATTTGCTTTACTTAAAATAAAGTGACACCGTCTCACAAGTAAAGTTAAAACACTTTACTTACAATCGTAAGAATTATGTAAACTATTACAAAAAGAATAATAAGTCCGCTACAACCGTCTCCACCGCCACCCCCTGATGGCTCATTCATTTCATATCGCTGAAAGTTATCCATAATTCCCCTCACAATCATCGCCCGTCAATGAAGTTTTCACGGTCTGCCTATCGCAGTTGTCCGCCCTTATTTTGGCAGCTTTGAATAGTCAAGCCCTTCATAAGAGCTCACATATTGGTCTGCCAATGCTTTTAGCTCCGCCTGTTTAGGCTCGGTTTTATCATACATACCCACCAGGTAAAATCCCTCGCTTTTTGCCGTGGAGGCGGAATAAAAGGCGTCTTCAAATACCGCCACCTCCTGGGGGGATTTTGCCCCTAATTTTTCCATACAGTGATGAAAAATCATAGGTTCATCTTTTTCTTTTCCGAATTGTCGGCAATGCTCCGTGAATTTAAAATACTTCAGCATATCTAATCGCTTGAGCACCCCCTCCATCATATATCTGTCGGTGGAGGAACAGATGCACATCTGCACCCCTTCATTGTAAAGCTTTTCAAGCATCTCTTTTGCCCCCGATTTAAAAGGCACTATGGTGTTATACTGTTTCATAACATACGCCACCGCCCAATCGTTCACCTCTTTAGGGGTGGTAATCAGCCCGTACTCATCTTTAAAATATGTGCAAAGCCATTTTATCCAATTCACTTTGCCTATTCTTTCTATTTCAGAAGTGGGAGTGTACCCCTTTTCTTCCAAAAAAGCTTTGGGAAATCCACGCCAGTACTCCATTGAGTCCACCAAGGTGCCGTCAAGGTCAAAAATTGCAAATCTCATTTAAATACCTCATTTTTTGATTGATTGTTGATTAATATATTCCTTATACTACCATAATCCACCCTATTTTACAACCGCAGTATTGTAAAAGAATACAAGCCCTATCACTATGTACAGAGCTTGTATTTTATTTTTACCTTTTATTTATTTTACAATTTCAGACAATAGACTTTTTGCATCTAAATCAGCTTTTACACCTAAAAAATCCGCCACGGTGGCGCCGATGTGCGCAAAGGATTTTATGGTGCCTAAGTTGTTGTTTGCCTTTATCCCCTTACCGTAAATCAGCAGTGGCACGCACTCCCTTGAGTGGTCGGTAGAGGGGGTGCCCGGGTCACAGCCGTGGTCAGCTGTAATCATCAACAGGTCATCGTTTCTCAGCAAAGGCAACATTTTATTTAGCTGTACATCAAACTCACTGAGGGCATTTGCATAGCCGTCCACATTGTTTCTATGGCCGAAAACCATATCAAAATCCACAAGATTTATAAATGCGAGACCGTCAAAGTCTCTGTCTAAAAGCTCTAAAGTAACCTTCATACCCTCGTCGTTATTGGCGGTTTTAATTTTCTCGCTCACGCCCTCACCATCGAAAATATCATAGATTTTTCCAACTCCAATAACGTCTTTTCCACCCTCTATAAGATATGACAAAACTGTCTTTTTAGGCGGTTTCAAGGAGTAGTCGTGGCGATTTTTTGTACGCACAAAGGCGCCTTTACCTGTGCCAACAAAGGGACGGGCGATAACTCTGCCCACTGCGTGCTCCCCTGTGAGCATATCACGGGCGATTTGGCAGTATTCATACAATTTTTCAAGTGGCACTATCTCCTCGTGCGCCGCCACTTGAAAAACGCTGTCGGCTGAAGTATAAACTATTAAATCTCCGGTTTTCATATGTTCTTCGCCGTAATCGTCCAGCAGCTGTGTGCCTGAATAAGGCTTATTGCACAGCACCTTATGCCCTGTGAGTGCCTCAAACTTTTCAATAACGTCTTTCGGAAAACCATTTGGGTATACAGGCAGAGGGTTTTCGCTCTCCACACCGGATATCTCCCAGTGACCTATGGTGGTGTCCTTGCCGTTTGAAGCCTCGATTAATCTTGCAAAACTGCCTATGGAACAAGGCTGCTTTTCGCCACATTCCACCCCGTCAATATTGAACATACCAAGCTTTGCCAGCTCAGGCACAGAAAATTTTGCGCTCTTAGAGATTGTGAGCAGTGTGTCGCTCCCCTGGTCATTAAACTTTTCAGCATCAGGTGCTTTGCCTATGCCAAAGCTGTCCAACACTATTAAAAATACTCTTTTTGACATTTTTTACTCCTTTAAATTTCACGCCCCCTATGACGTGTACTTTTTCTACATTATACAATTTTTTTCTTCCTTTGTTAAGCCCCATTTTCTGTTTTGTATAAAATATTATACCCAAATGAGCGAAATGTACATATTTTTTTCAATTTACAACCATTTTCTATGGCAGAAATATTTTTATGATTGTATAATTATAAGTAATAGAATAAGTGATATATGTATTAACTTAATATGATTAAGGGGGATTAATTATGAGAAAGACTAAAATAGTATGTACCTTAGGGCCTGCTACCGATGACCCGAAGGTTTTAAAACAATTGATGCTTGAGGGCATGAACGTGGCAAGATTTAACTTTTCACACGGCAATCACGAGGATCACCTTGACCGCTTGAAGAGGGTGAAAGCTATGAGAGCTGAACTGGGACTTTATGTGGCGACAATGCTTGACACAAAAGGACCTGAAATTCGCATCGGCACTTTCAAGGACGGCCCTATCCAGCTGAGCGAGGGGGATAAATTTATCCTTACCACCGACGCCTGCGATGGTACAAAAGAAAAAGTCAGCGTGCTTTACAAGGATTTTCCAAAAGACGTATGCGAGGGCACAAGGGTGCTTTTTGCCGACGGTCTCGTGGAGATGATAGTCGATAAAATCGACGGAAACCAGGTCTACCTCACCGTTCTGAATAACGGCAAGCTCTCTAACAACAAATCAATAAACCTGCCCGACGTAAAAATTTCTATGCCTTTTGTCAGCGAAAAAGACAGAAGTGATATAATCTTCGGCATTGAAAATGAATTTGATTTTATAGCCCTTTCCTTCACAAGAAGCAAAGAGGACGTTTTACAGGCGAGAAAAATTCTTGAAGAGCACGGCTGTACTTCTATGCGCATTATTGCAAAGCTTGAAAATGCCGAGGGCGTAAAAAACCTTGATGAAATTTTGGAAGTTGTTGATGCAGTAATGGTCGCCCGTGGAGATATGGGTGTTGAAATTAACTTTGCCGAGATACCGAGAATTCAAAAAGAAATCGTCAGAAAATGCTATAACTCCGGCAAACCTGCCATCACCGCCACCCAGATGTTGGAATCGATGATTGAAAACCCACGCCCCACAAGAGCAGAGGTAACCGATATCGCAAATGCAATATATGACGGCACCAGCGCAATTATGCTCTCCGGTGAAACAGCTGCCGGCAAATATCCAATTAAAGCCGTCCACACAATGGCGGCAATAGCCGAGGCAACCGAGCAAAATATCGATTATGCCCAGTTGCTCAAAGAGAGAAATTACGGCACCAACCTCTCGGTCACCGACGCTGTATCCCACGCTGCTTGTGTCATAGCTATGGACATTGGCGCAAAGGCAATCGTCACTGTCACCAAGAGCGGTTCAACAGCGAGAAGTATTTCAAAATACAGACCGAGCTTGCCAATTATAGGCTGCACCGACACCGAAAAATCCTGCCGTCATTTGGCTTTGTCTTGGGGCGTTACCCCAGTGCTTATGCCCTCAGTGCAAAGCACCGATGAACTCATTGATATCTCTATTGCAACCTCCAAAAAAGAAAAGCTTCTTGAAGAGGGCGATATGGTAGTGGTCACTGCAGGCGTGCCTGTGGGTGTGTCAGGCTCAACTAATATCCTTAAAGCACAGGTTGTGGGCAAGGTGAGCTTAGGCCACTTAAAGCTGTAATTCACCCCCTTGTGGCTTATGACAGCTCACTGTATTGTGATGTGTCACCCATAAGCGGATAAAATTCTAAAAGCGGAAAATCTTACAGGTTGTAAGGCTTTCCGCTTTTTTGTATGCTGTATTATTTAATTGAGGATTTTATAAAAATTGCCGGCTTAACTTTATAGAAAATATTTGTGTGGCTACAAATCTATCCCTCACCATACTTTATATTTTAAAATTAAAAATATAAAGTGTGGGCGAAATCTGCGATAAATTTATAATAAAAATTATCCTTGGTCAAGGTTTAATTTCTATAAATTCAATCAAATATTAATTATTATAAATTACATCAGTTCTGCGCCACATCGGTGAGTATCAAACCTTTGTTTTTATCATTCGCCCAGTTTATATTCCACTGGCTGGTGAAAAGCAGCAGCTTTCTGTCTTTGAAATCCTCCAATGCCTTGGTGTCACTTGTCAAGTTCAGTGAGCGGATATTTATGTCCGGATTTTCTATCCAGCGGATAAATTGATAGGGCAAGCTCTTCACCCTTATCTCCACATTGTACTCGTTTTTCAAGCGATATTCCAGCACTTCCAACTGCAAAACGCCCACTACACCCACAATTACCTCTTCCATTCCGCCGCCCAGCTCTCTGAAAATCTGGATAGCGCCCTCCTGGGCAATCTGCTCCATGCCCTTGACAAACTGCTTGCGCTTCATTGTGTCCACTTGGGTTATACGGGCAAAATGTTCAGGGGCGAAAGTTGGTATGCTGGCAAAGGAAAACGGCGTTTTCGCCGTGGTGATTGTATCGCCTATGGAGAATATACCCGGGTCAAAAATGCCTATGATATCCCCTGCATATGCCTCGTCAACGGTTTCACGCTCACTTGCCATAATCTGTGTGCTCTGAGAAAGTCGCACTTTTTTGCCACCTTGAACGTGGTACACGTCCATTCCACGCTGAAATTGACCGCTGACAATCCGCATAAATGCCACTCTGTCACGGTGCGCCTTATTCATATTCGCCTGAATTTTAAAAACAAAGGCGGAAAAATCTTCACTGGTCGGCTCAATCATTCCCACTGAGGACTCCCTGCCCAA
>JAVVVT010000110.1:0-5653 GCA_036652515.1 Oscillospiraceae bacterium | reverse complement strand
GATATCTTGGATTTCCTGTATGGGTGGAGGCTGTAAGAGCCTATCTTAGATTTGCCAAACTGGCTATCTTCAACCTACCAATAAATGACTAACTTCTGTTTGCCAAGGGGTGAATATTTTAGATTTCCTGTATGGGTGGAGACTGTAAGAGCCTATCTTAGATTTGCCAAACTGGCTATCTGCGACCTACCAATAAATGACTAACTTCTGTTTGCAAAGAGGTAGATATCTTATACCCACCAAGGTGCCCACTTTCTGCCTACAAATAAATTTCTATCTTTTTTGGCACAAAAAAGGCTGCGGCATAAATGCCGCAGCCTTTAATTTAGTTTATAAACTTTTGCTAAATTGGCTTATTTGTACAATTCAACCAATTTGAGAAGGTAGTCATATCTGTCCATAGCTTCTTTTTCGTTTGCCTCGAACAACTTTGTTGCTCTTGCAGGGTCAGCAGCTTTAAGACGAGCATAACGAGCCTCGTTCATCAAGAATTCTTGATATCCGCCAGCCGGAGCCTTGCTGTCCAAGGTGAACGGATTCTTTCCTTCAGCTTTAAGAGTTGGGTTAAAGCGGAACAAATTCCAGTAACCTGTCTCTACTGCTCTCTTGATTTCAGCCTGGCTGTTTGTCATACCACCCTTGATAGAATGGAGCTCACAAGGAGCGTAACCGATAATCAATGATGGACCGTTGTAAGCTTCAGCTTCTGTAATAGCCTTAATTGTCTGGTTCATATCAGCACCCATACCGATGTGTGCAACATAAACGTAGCCATAAGACATTGCGATTGAAGGAAGGTCTTTCTTTCCGATAGCTTTGCCGGCAGCAGCGAACTGTGCCACTTGGCCAAGGTTAGAAGATTTAGACGCCTGTCCGCCTGTATTTGAGTAAACTTCTGTGTCGAATACCATAATATTGATATCTTCACCTGAAGCGATTACATGGTCAAGACCGCCGAAACCGATATCATATGCCCAGCCGTCGCCGCCGAATATCCAAACAGATTTCTTTGCAAGATATTCTTTGTCGGTCAATACATATTTGCAGTATTCGCAATCCGGTGTGGACTCAAGAAGAGCTACAAGTTTGGCAGTTGCAACTTTGTTAGCTGCGCCATCATTGTATGTGGCAAAGTATTCGTCAATAGCAGCTGCTTTTTCATCAGATGAAGTCACACCACGGAGCTCGTGGAGCTTTGCGGCAAGTCTTTCTCTGATAGCTTTTTGACCTTGATACAAACCAAGACCAAATTCAGCATTATCCTCGAACAAGCTGTTTGCCCATGCCGGACCATGTCCGTCTTTGTTTGTTGTGTATGGTGTGCTTGGTGCAGAACCACCCCAAATTGATGAACAACCTGTTGCGTTGGCAATGTACATTCTGTCGCCGAACAACTGTGTAATCAATTTAGCGTATGAAGTTTCGCAGCAGCCGGCGCAAGCGCCTGAGAACTCTAAGAGCGGCTGGTTAAACTGTGAACCCTTAACACTTGACTGTGCGAAAGGAAGGTCTTTAACTGAAACAGCGTCAACAGCATAATCAAATGCAGCCTGCTGGTCAATCTGAGATTCCTGTCCTACCATAGCCAAAGCTTTTGTCTTTGCAGGACATACATTTACGCAAAGACCACAGCCCATACAGTCCAAAGGACTGATAGCCATAGAGAATACAAATTCTTCACAGCCTTTGCCTATCATCTTAGGAGCCTGTTTTGTAGATGCAGGTGCAGCGGCAGCCTCAGCTTTTGTCATAACGATAGGACGGATAGCAGCGTGAGGACAAACTAGTGAACACTGGTTACACTGGATACAGTTTTCAGGTGTCCAAACAGGAACGTCCACAGCAACTCCACGTTTTTCAAATGCGGCAAGACCAAGTGGGAATGTGCCGTCTTCTACGCCCTTGAAAGTTGAAACAGGTAAGCTGTCACCGTTGTTAAGAGCGATAGGCTCAACGATTGCCTCGTTAAAATGTTTCTGCATTGGGCTGACATACTTGTTGTTTGAAGCTGCCTTTGGAGCATCTTCTGCTGTTGCCCAAGATGCAGGGATTTCAATCTTAACAAGTGCATCTTTGCCAAGGTCAATAGCTTTATGGTTCAAGTCAACAACGTCCTGTCCCTTTTTCAGGTAAGACTTTGTTGCGGCTTTCTTCATATAGCCAACAGCCTCTTCAACAGGCAAAACTTTTGCAAGTACAAAGAAAGCAGACTGCAAAATTGTGTTTGTTCTCTTGCCCATGCCAATTTCTTTTGCGATGTCGATAGCGTTGATTGTGTAAACATTGATATTGTTTTTAGCGATATATCTCTTTGCAACTGCTGGCAAATGGTGCTCAAGTTCTTCAGGAGTCCACTGGCAGTTGATAAGGAATGTACCGTTTGGCTTAACGTCTCTAACCATTGCAAATCCCTTGATGATGTATGAAGGGTTGTGGCAAGCTACGAAGTCAGCCTGGTTGATGTAATATGTTGATTTGATAGGTGCATCGCCGAAACGCAGGTGAGAAATAGTTACGCCGCCTGTTTTCTTTGAGTCATACTGGAAGTATGCCTGAACATATTTTTCTGTATGGTCACCGATAATCTTGATAGAGTTCTTGTTTGCGCCAACTGTACCGTCGCCGCCAAGACCCCAGAATTTGCAAGAGATTGTTCCCTTGTCAGCTGTGTCAGGAGTGTTTTCTGGCATTGGCAATGAGAGGTTTGTAACGTCATCTTCAATACCCACTGTGAAGTTAGCCTTTGGTGTCTCCAAAGCAAGGTTGGCATATACGGCGAAGATGCAAGCAGGTGTTGTATCTTTTGAACCTAAACCATAACGTCCGCCAACAACTTTTTTGCCGTCCATTTTACCGGCGATTGCAAGTGAAGTTACAACGTCCATATAAAGGGGCTCGCCCAAAGAACCTGGCTCTTTTGTTCTATCCAAAACAGCGATTTTCTTAGCTGTTGCAGGGATAGCAGCCACTAATTTTTCAGCTACGAACGGGCGGTAAAGTCTAACTTTTACAAGACCTACTTTTTCGCCTGCCGCTAACATATAATCAATAACTTCTTCAGCTGTATCACATACTGAACCCATAGCGATGATAACTCTCTCAGCATCAGGAGCGCCATAGTAGTTGAACAGTTCATAGTTTGTGCCGATTTTTGCATTTACTTTGTGCATATAATCTTCAACTATGCCAGGGAAAGCATCATAGAACGGGTTGCAAGCTTCTTTAGCCTGGAAGAAGATATCGCCATTCTGTGCTGTGCCACGGAGAACAGGTCTCTCAGGGTTGAGTGAACGCTTGCGGTATGCTGAAACAGCGTCCATATCAAGCATATCAGCCAAATCTTCGTTTTCCCAAACTTCGATTTTCTGAATTTCGTGTGAAGTTCTGAAACCGTCGAAGAAGTTGAGAACAGGAACACGGCCTTTGATTGTTGCAAGATGAGCAACAGCTGTAAGGTCCATAACTTCCTGTGGGTTTGATTCAGCGAGCATAGCAAAGCCTGTTTGACGGCAAGCGTATACGTCTGAATGGTCACCAAAAATGTTCAAAGCGTGTGCAGCAATTGTACGAGCTGAAACATCGAAAACGCAAGGCAGCAATTCGCCGGCGATTTTGTACATATTAGGAATCATCAAAAGAAGACCCTGTGAAGCGGTAAATGTTGTTGTCAGCGCACCTGCCTGCAAAGCACCGTGAACGGTACCTGCCGCACCTGCCTCAGACTGCATTTCTACAACCTTAACTTCTGTACCAAATAAGTTTTTTCTTCCTGATACTGCCCATTGGTCAGTAACGTCAGCCATAGGGCTTGATGGGGTGATTGGATAGATACCTGCAAACTCACTAAATGCGTAGGACGCATGAGCGGCTGCGGTATTACCATCCATGGAAATTCTTTTTCTTGCCATTGGATTTATCCTCCTTATATTAGGGCACAATTATGCCTTTTTTACATATATCATTTTAACACTAAACGGCATATATGTAAAGAAAATAGCTCTTATTTTACTATAAAATCACAAAATTCGTCATATTCAATATTTTTTGAACATATGTTAAGGCGGTTATTAACATATCAGCTATGGCTGGGGGATAAGAAAATCGATTTATTTTGCAGTTTATAAAATAAGTGGCTTTCACAGTTTGACAAGCCCCAATTAAAATGCTAATATATATTATAAAATATAATTACATATATAAAAGGAGAAACCACTGATGGATCCCGACGGGAGTATTTATTATTGCGCCAACTTAATTATAAGCTTTATTCTATGCCTCTATATAGCAGTGAAACAAATGCAAGAAGAAGACCAAGATTTTTCAATAGGAATATCGAAAAACCTTGTGAGCTGTTTATTGCTCTGTTTGCTTAACTTTGGGATAATGTGCACCTTCGCTCTGCCTTATTTTTCCCTTTGGACTAAACTGCTGTTATGGGCATTGTTCGTTTTTATAGGGGTGCTTATGCCCTATTGCATCGGGCTTGCGCTTTTTGAGAAATTAGATTTTGTCACAAAGCTGTGCCTGCCCTTTATAACCTTGCTGAACTACACTATCACCCCCATTATATTGTTGCCTGTCTATGGTGTTTTCAGACTTTTTCGTCTTGACACCGACACTCAGGTCACCCAGCAGGACGTTATGGACTTGGTGGAGGACGCCGACAACAATGTGATTGACCACGACCAAAAAGAGATGATTGAAAATATCTTCCTTTTGGAAAATATGACCGCCGGGGATATAATGACCCACCGCACAGAGGTCTTTGCCGTGAGCGGCGATGAAAAATGTTCAGATGTGATTGAGCGTGCCAAGGCTGAGGGCTTTTCACGCATACCTGTCTACTCCCACACCATTGACACCATTGCGGGTATTTTGTACGCAAAAGACCTTTTGAATGTGGTGGGAGACCAAGAAAAATTGGAGATGCCCATACGGGACTTTGTGCGCAAGGCTATGTTTGTCCCCGAGGCGTGCGCCGCCAACGAATTGCTTATGCAGTTTAAAATAAAGCACACTCAAATCGCCGTGGTGGTGGACGAGTACGGCGGAACCAGCGGAATCGTCACTATGGAAGACGTTTTAGAGGAGATAGTGGGAAATATTCAAGACGAGTACGACAACGAGGAAGAGCAATTTATCGTCAATGAGGACGGCAGTTATCTCTGTGTCGCCTCTATGGATTTAGAAGACCTGCTCGACCTGTTCTCCATTGACCTACCGGAAAATTTCAAGGACGAAGAGGATTTTGATACCGTGGGCGGACTTATTATAGACCGTTTGGCGAGAATCCCCTCTCAGGAAGAAAATGCCAAGGTGGAATATTTGGGCTTGCTCTTCACCGTGTCCGAAGTCGCCGACAGAAGAATTGTCCGTGTTAGGGTGGAAAGGTCCGCCTGATTTTAAATGGTCACCGTGACCGCCTTGCTCTTATTGCAAAAATAATGGGTGAATTGCAAAGTTCGCCCATTTGTTGTATATTAGAATAAATTCAGCTGTGCCGTCGCCTATTACGGCAGAAGTTTACATACAGGAGTATTTATGTCACATTTTGAAAAAACTATCAGTGAGAGCACGATTTACACGGGCAAAATCTTCACGATAAAGGAGCGCACCGCCCTGTTAGAGGACGGCACCCCGGCGAAGCGAGAGC
>JAVVVT010000109.1:0-5797 GCA_036652515.1 Oscillospiraceae bacterium | reverse complement strand
ACGTCCGGTCATTCCAAGTGCTGAAATTGACATAACCATAACGCCTGCGCCTATGATTTGACCAACAGCAATGGACATAAGATCCATTCTGCCAAGGGTCCTTTTGACTTCTACCATTTGAGTATTTGTCTGTGCCATAATGAATTCTCCTTTATTATTTTTATGCAGTGTATATACATTTATTAAACATTAAACTTATGCCATCACACACTGTTTTCACTTTTCATTCTACCCACTGTAAAGTCCTTTGTCAATAGAATTTCTTTATTTAAACATAAGTTTGTTCATATCTATTAATATTTAATTAATAGTATATGCACTTTGTACAATTAAATTAATTTGTGACTTAATTAACAAATTGTTTTCTTGTCGAACAATATATATTTCTGTCAAAGTCATATATATATAAATTGCAAGTCAAATATTCACTATCTATAATTTTCGGTATATGATATACATATATCCACTGCGCCCATAGCTTTCGCCGTTTAAACTTGCATATTCATAAAAGAGTGGCGACGAAAACTTATGAATTATTTTTTGTATACCCATTAACAGCCATATCTGCGCAGATTAGGCTGTTAAAATATGAAAAAAGCTCTTGTCTATATATAATATGCCACGAAAAAGGCACAGAACCATAAAATTCTGTGCCTTGATTATTATTTCTATTTGTTTTAAAAGCATCACATAAGCGGACTTAAAACTCTGAATACGATTTGGTACAGACGTTTTAGGAACGGAACCTTGTTCACGTCCTCCATAGTGACCATTCGGCTGCGAGATATTGTGTCGATAAAGTCTTTTTTCACCTCGCTCACCATACTGCCGCCGTAAAATCCGCAACAGTTTTCATAATGGAGATAGAGTGAACGATAATCCATATTTGCGCTGCCGACTATCGCCTGTGTGTCATCACTCACATACATCTTTGCGTGGAGGAAGCCGGGGGTATATTCATAAATTTTCACCCCTGCCTCTATAAGCACCTTGTAATAGCTCTGGGTGATGTAATAGACATACCACTTGTCGGGTATCCCCGGAACTATTATGCGCACGTCTACACCGCTTTGCGCCGTCAGGGTGAGGCTTGTGAGGAGCTCGTTGTCGATGATAAGGTAAGGTGTTGCAATATAGACATATTTTTTGGCATTATTGATGACGCCAAGGTATGTATTTTCACATACGTTAAATTTATCCAAGGGTGTGTCAAAATAAGGCTGGACGATGCCGTCGCTCTTTGCCTGAACCGTGGGCTTGAAATTTGAATAGTCCACAGGCACCTTTGAGAGCAGCTGCCAGTTCTGCAAAAAGGTTGAGCTAAGGCCGTAAACCCCGTCGCCCTCTATGCGAAACGCCGTGTCTTTCCACACGCCAAAGCGCTCTATCACATTGATGTATTCATCTGCCATATTTAGTCCGCCACCGTAGCCGATATTTGAGTCAATTACCGTAATCTTTCGGTGGTCACGATGATTGAGCATAAGATAATCCCCTAATTCTATGCTAAATCGCACAGGATTGAAGATGTATGCCTTTATGCCATAGCTACGCAGCAGCTTTTCATAATCCTCAGGTAGGGTGAGCAGGCAGCCAAATCCGTCGTAAATAACACGCACGTCCACCCCTTGCTCCGCCTTTTCTTTGAGTATCTTGAGGACGCTATCCCACATATATCCCTCGTCAATAATGAAATATTGGAGGAATATAGTCTTTTTGGCATTTCTCAAATCCTCCAAAAAGTCGATAAAAAAGGCTGCGCCCATAGGGTAAAACTTGGTGGCGGTGTTTTCATACACAGGTGCATCTGCGATATTTTCAAGGTATCTTGCCTGTTTACCCAGACATAAATCGGTATCCTCTAACCTATCCATCAGCTCTTTGTTTTTCACCGTGTACTTTCTTGCCGTGTCCCGTATGTCAAACATTGCCCTCTGCTGTCTCTTGGTCAGTCTTGTGTCCCCCCAAAGGAAGTAAAAAACCGCACCTGTGACAGGAAAAATTACCATCACAACAACCCAAACCAGTTTGTATGACGGGTTTAGGTTATCTTTTTCAAATATATACAACATTACAGCTATGCTGAACACCGTCATAAAAAGATAGATTGACGGTCCGACGGTGTAAAAATCTGTTATGAGTTTTGAAAAAAGTGTGAACTGAAAAAGCGCTAAAACCACAGCTATAAATCTGCGGGAAAATATAAAGCGAATAAATTTTTGCATAGCTCTCCTTATATATGCCGCCCTTAGAAATAGCGACGTGCGGTAAAAGCCTTTAAAATTATTTGGTCACCCTGCTCTTATCGCAAAATTTAAAATGGAAAATTTCACACCTCACCCTTGGCATAAGAAAATAAAATATATCCATTAAAATCAGTATAAAGCGAAGTCTATTTCTTTCTGAAAAAAGCCATTGCCACGCTGCCTGCGCCCACATGGTTACCCACAGAAGCGCCTATTGGAAATATTTTCAAATTTTTTCCCACGCCAAGACATTCTTCGGCTTTTATCACCATATCCTTATACCATACGGTATCAGGTCCGGTGTAACCGATTATGGAAATCTCATCGCTGTCAAGACCTGTGGTGGTGTTGTTTATGATATCGATAGTCTTTTGAATGGCGGCAGTGGTGCCTCTTGCCTTGCCAACCACTTCAACTTTGCCTTTTAAGGTGGTTATAGGCTTCATATTGAAAAGATTTGCCACAAAGGCGGTGGTGGGTGAAAGCCTGCCACTGCGCTTTAGATACTTCAAATCTCCCACTATGGCATAGGCGTCAAGGCGCTCTTTATACTCTTCCATAGTGGCACAAAGCTCTTCATAGCCCATACCATTTTGGACAAAGTTGTACGCCGTGTACACCATAAGTCTCACGCTGACAGATATATTGCCTGTATCTATCAAATAAATTTTGTCGTAGTCGCAAGCTTCTTTTGCGATACAAGCCGACTGAAAAGTCCCTGACAGGTGCTCGGAAATGAACAAGCCCAACACGCTGTCCCCCGCCTCTTTGGCATCGTTAAAAAACTTTAAGAAGACCGCCGGTGATGGCTGACTGGTGATTACCGGATTTGCCGCTTCTTCGCTTAGAGCGTAGAAATTCTCATATGTGATATCCACGCCTTCTGTGTACTCAACTCCGTCTATGACCACGGTGAGACTTCCCACATTGATGCCCTTTTCAAGCCCTTCTTGACGGGTAATGTCGCTGGTGGAATCTGTGATAATCCTGATTGCCATGTCGTTACCTCCAAAATAATTTTTATTCTATAACAGATATTTCTATTGTTTGAATTTTTACATCTTTTTTGGGCTTGCCCTCTTCGTTTGTGCTTACCTTGCTTATGTCAAACGCCACGTCTAAGCCCTCATAAATCTGACCGAACACCGTGTAGGCATAATCTAATGTAGGAGCGCCTCCAGCCTGCTTGTAGCCATCGATGACCGCATCACGTCTGTCTGCCTCTTTGAGCTTTGTAAGAATGTCCTCGCCTAAGCCCCCCACAGGTGCGGTGACAAAGTAGAACTGGCTGGAGTTAGTGTCTGCACCGTGATTTGCCATAGCCAAAGCGCCTGTATAGTTGTGCAATATATCGCTGAACTCATCTTCAAATTCAACTCCCCATATGCTCTCCCCTGCCCCCGGAGTGCCGTCGGGTGAACCGCTCTGTATAATAAAATCCTTTAACACTCTATGAAAAGTCAACCCGTTATAGTAGCCGTCTTTTGAGTGTTTTACAAAATTTTCCACCGCTTTTGGGGCAACTTTCGGGAAAAGTTTTACCTTTATAACGCCCTTATCTGTCTTGATATTCGCCACAGTGTCACCGCTGACCGGAGGTGAAAACTGAATTTCATCGCTGGTTACATTTAACTTTTCACTTGATTTTACAGGCCCCGAGCAAGCCGTAAAGGCAAGCATCGCCATTGCCAAACCTATGGCAATAAGTTTCTTCATAATAAATCTCCTTGACACCCTGCCTTATTAGCAGTCATTTCTTTATATTGTATCATATTAGTTGTAAAAAATATATGTTATTTTTAATTTAAAATTGTAAATTATCCCAAAATTTTGCTTTTGGTTTATATTTGTGTTTATTTTCGTAAATTATCAGTTGATTATTGACTTACACACTTCAATGTTGTAATATATTATCAAAAGGTAAAGGAGGCATTTGATGTGTTAGACAATGAATTAAACTTGAACTCAGATACAGAAGATGAAGATTATTCACCGACTATAATAACCTTGACCGATGAAAACGGAGAGGATTTCCAGTTTGAAGTCGTGGACGAAATCGAACACAATGAACAGCGGTATTTGGCTGTTGTAGAATACTTCGAGGACCCTGCAAAGGCGCTGGAAGAGGCACCGATATTGGTGGTTTTTCGTGTGGGAGAGCCTGATGAAGAGGGATTTGAGACCTTTGATATCGTAGATGATGATGAGGAATACTTTGAAGTCGGCGGCATTTTTGAAGAGCGTTTGAGCAATATCTTCGACATTGAAGAGTAGTTTTAATTAGCTTCAAAAATTAAAATGGCATATTTTGACTTGAAATTTATTTATATTGCAGAGTAAATATCCATAGCTGGAATAAATTGCGAAGAATAATTTATAACTTTTTAGACATTATATCTGATAATAACCTGCCTTGTGCGATTAAATGTGGTTGTTTTTAATCCTACAATTATATTAATTCGGAGGCTTTAGTCTATTCGGGAATTGCAGACCTCCCCCACTGGGGAAGTAGGGAGCATGAAGCGATAGCAAAGCGTTATCCACCCTTGCTTTACAGGCTGGGTTTTAATATAACCACATACGGCTTGGTGGGTTTTTATAAAATAATTCTGTAACCTGTCTTGTGATGGGTTACTTTTTATATCAAAAGAGGGTTTTATGAGTTTCAATGAGCGCACACTTATGGTGATTGAACAAGAAAAATATGAAAAAGCCGCAAACAGCCACGTTATTTTGGTGGGTGTTGGCGGAGTTGGCGGAGCTGTTTTAGAGTGCCTTGTGCGCTTTGGAATAAAAAAATTGACCCTTATTGATTTTGACACGGTAGATTTGAGCAATCTGAACCGACAGTTAATCTCCACGGTGGACGCCGTAGGCAAGGACAAGGTGGAGGTGGCAAAGCAGAGAGCGCTTTCCATAAATCCCATGTGTGATGTGGCTGTCCACAAACTTTTTATTGAGAAGTCAAATTTGGACTTAATAAAGAGTTTAAAGCCCGATTTTGTGGTAGATGCCATTGACAGCGTAAAAGCAAAGCTTGATTTGATTGAGTTTTGCCACGAAAATGACCTGGAAATAATTTCAAGTATGGGTACAGGAAATCGCTTTGATGTGTCGGGATTTGTCATTGACAGGGTAGAAAAAACTTCTGGCAACGGCTGTGGTCTGTCAAAAGTTATGCGCCAAGAGCTGAAAAAGCGTGGGATAGAAAATCATATGAGCCTTTTTAACACCAAGCCTCCCCAGTGCAAGGCGGTAAATTCTTCCTTTGGGCGACACGCCCCCGGCTCAACCCCTTTTGCCCCGAACATAGCCGGCATTATGATTGCGCAATATGTCTGTCAAAAACTGATTGAAAAGTAGTGTATAGATTTTTGGATTATTAATTTAGACCTTAATATTCAGCTCAAGAAATCAAGAAACCTCTTTTCTATTCTCCTATTCAATATTAAACTGCCTTTAGCGCCCTCGCTTATACGGTGAGAGCGCTATTTTTGTTTGCAAATTTTATTTGTATCTGTTAAAATAAATGTGGTATATCCCCCTCTTCC
>JAVVVT010000108.1:0-6083 GCA_036652515.1 Oscillospiraceae bacterium | reverse complement strand
ATTGCAAACTGGCCTACATTCCCACAGTTATGGATCAACGGTGAGTTGATTGGTGGTAGTGACATTATTCTAGACATGTTCCAAAAAGGTGAATTACAACCTTTAGTTGAACAGCATAGTCCAGCACCTGCAAAGTCCGCTCCATCTCGGTGGAAAAATCCACATGCCCGGGGGTGTCAATGAGGGAAATTTGCGTGTCGCCGAAATTGAGCATGGCTTGTTTTGAAAAAACAGTGATGCCCCTGTCACGCTCTATGGCGTCAGTGTCAAGCGCCGTGTCGCCCTTGTCCACCCTGCCTGTTTTTTTTATTGCCCCACAGGCGTATAAAAGCGCCTCCGACAATGTGGTTTTTCCGCTGTCAACGTGGGCTAAAACCCCTACTACCAATCTTTTCATAATCTATTTCCAATGCTTATTTTATATTTTAAATTTTGTTTTATTATAATTTTTCCCTCTAAATAGAGCTATTTACCCTTAATATTATAGCACATAGGGAGAAAAATATCAAAATAATGATTGTAAGGTAGGTTAACTTTACAATTTTAATGAGTGAAATATTACTATGTACACCACGCCAACGCTGATTTTTAAGCTTTAGTTGAATATTTTAATAAACAACTCACCTTGTTATATGTAACTAAATTAACATTTTTAACCGTTTTTGCTGCAAGGTAATGCCAAGGCTGAATGTTGCAATAACAAAACCTATCTCTGCTCTTTATACCCTGGTGGCTTTTCTGTATAAAAACAACAGCCGACACTTTGAAAAGAATGTCGGTGTGTTGAATTTTTTTATATTTACTTTTTTTAAAATTAAGCTGTGAAAAAGCAAATCGATTTGTAGGCGTATTTTTTTATACTTGGGATAACTTTATTTTTATAACTATAAGCGTCCCCCATACGGTGTCCCACTATGTTCATTGCAAGTCTCATAAATCAGCTTGCCTATCAAGATACGCTCACCGTTTCGCCCATTTCTACCCTGTGTCCGCTCCAAATCATCAGCGCTTCACGCAGGCGTGGGTCATTGGCAATATCCTTCCAATTTTCAACACGATAAAGGGATAAATCCATATTTTGAGGGTGTACACAGCTGATTTCAAGCCCGGAATTTAGCAATATGGTGATGCGCTCTTTCATATTTTCGCTTTTTGCAATACGAATATACTCATAATTAAAGTCCTCCAAGGTGACACTGCCCCCATCTAAAGTGCCAACCGCTGAATTTACATTCACACGGGGCAATCTGCGGTTTGAAGCTTGAAGTGAGGCTTTTCTTCCACGAAAATTGGACTTCATCTCCTTGGCAATGCTTGAAGTGATTATTACAGGCAGGGTGTGGTGTCGGTCAAACACAATCTGAAAATACTCCATTTTCTCTTCCTGTGTAGGGTAGTCTATTTTCATACTGTATTTCCACTTGTCTTTATAGGGGGCGACGTGGGTTACTCTCCCCTTTAATTTTGCGTGGTAATCCTGTGTGTCCACCGCTAAAATAATATCCTCATCATATGGAACATATTCAGGGAAAGGCAATAAAATTGCCATACCGGACTCTGAAACATCACTGGTTTTTCCAACAAATTTTATATTGGAAGCCGATGTCAAGGTCACATCTACACTTGCTGACAATCTCTCCTCGTGGCGGAAATTCACCTTTCCACGCATAAAGAACACTGCCATCATCAAGAAATACAAGTTGACCAAAAGCCAAAAGATAAGAATAATATTCCCGTAGGATTTATGCACCACCACTCCATAAAGGCAGAAAAGCAGTCCAACGCAGGTGGCGGCTGTCAATATCAAATGGGGAATTGCAAATTTCAAATCGCTGCCTGAGCCGGTGTTTGCGGCTTTACTTGTCACTATAAATTTGCGCTGACGAACACCTATGCTCTCTAAGAAAATCGGGATAATCATATAGGGGAAAATTATGGTATCAACTATATTACTCCAGCGCTGGTTTCGAATATTGCCGGAAATAACACGCAGGGCACGGTTGTATAGCAGATAGTAGGGCAGCCAAAAAACAGCTAATTCAAACAGACTGCAATCGACCACCTTCACCCCAAAAACAGTGAACAAAATCGGTGAGACGATATAGATAAAACGGCGTAAAAACGTCCACCAATACAAAAGGCTGGAAAAATAGCTCAACCTTGTTTGAAATTTCATCTTACCGAAGTGGAAAAACTGTGAGCGTATAGTCTGCACACACCCACGCCCCCAGCGCTCACGCTGTTTTATTAAACTTGGGACATCAGTAGGTGCAAGCCCGTGTGCCAGTGTCTTGTCCACCGCATAACATCTAAAGCCCTTCTTTTGAATTTCTATCCCTGTGGCAAAATCCTCTGTTATACTGCTTGTTTTAATATACCCCACCTCTTCAATAGCCTGCCTTGAAATCAAGGTATTTGAGCCGGCGTAAATTGCAGAGTTTGTGCGGTTACGTCCCACGTTGACCTCACGGAAAAAATAATCCTGCTCATTTGGAATACTGTCCTGAGCATAAAGATTGTATTGGAACAAATCGGGGTTATAAAAGCTTTGAGGCGTTTGAATAAATCCAATTCTCATCTCTTTATCGGCTTCTTCCCTCTCACGCCAGGTGCCGTCATCAAGTTGCTCCATTTGCGGTAAGAAAAAATATGGTACCGTCTCCATTAAAAAGTTGCTCAGGGGTATCATATCCGAGTCAAGGGTCGCCACAAGGGGCGATGTGGTTTGCCTGAGAGCGTTGTTGAGATTTCCCGCTTTGGCAAATTCATTTTCAGACATTCCAAAGTAGCCCACCTTCATCTTTGCCGCAAGCTCGCTCATCTCTTTCCTGTTTGTGTCATCGCATATGTAAATATGTACTTTTTTCTTATCGGGATAGTGTAAATGCAGACAACCGTTTATGGTTTTATACAAAAGCTCTGTCTCTTCGTTGTGGGTGGCGATAAGCACATCTACATCAGGGTACCACTCTTTTGGAATAATGGGCATATCTGGGGTGCTGTTTGAGCTCATATCACGGTAATGCTCAAAAGCTTCAAACACCCCAACAGCCTCCGCCGTCACCAGCGCAATTCCGGCGACTAAGGAAACAATTCCAGAATGTAGCGGCAAGGTAAAAAATATTCTCCATATAATGTAAACAGATGCGGAAACGAGTGCGCTTAACATAAGTATGACGTGTCTTTTTTTCACTTTTACTTTCATGGTGCCGCCTTTCTACTATGCTTCTCGCCTTATTAATACAGCAGAGATTAAAAATATCAGAATGAACACAAAAGCCATCAATTGACTATATTGACCGGCGAGTTGGGCTGAAATTTCTTCCCCCACTTCCGCCGGAATTTTGTCATCACAAAACATATATAAATCTTCTATGTTTTTATCCAGCCAGTCAGCGTGGGTGTTGTATGCGTATTTTATGCGTTTTAACTCAGCCTTGTATGACTTTACATTTCTGCTTGTATCTAAAACATTTTTTTCTTTTAGGTAATCTGAGCGATAATGATAGCCCCAGCGGTTCCAGTCACGCTCTGCCCCTGTGCCTAAATAGATTGCAGTATTATCCATGAGCTCTTCAAAAGCTTCGTTTGAAAAACAGGTGTCTCTCAATGTGGAATACCGCTCAATCACCTTTGAGACAAAAGCCGGGTCACGGAGCAGCTGGCGAAACCACGCCGCCTCCTGCATAGCGGTTCTGTGCAAGTCGGTTCTACCAATTGGGTCATTGTCTAAGCTTTGGTCAAAATCCCAAAAAGGACCCATAGTCAACTTGCCGTCGTAACTTTTATAGCTGTAAGTGGACCTAAAACCTGCATCGTAGTTCATCAGCAGCTCATTTAAAATAAAGTAATCCACAAAGCTATCAACATTCAATAACTTTGAGTAATTCAAATACTCTCGGGGGACATCAGACAGGAGAGTTCTCTCAATTGTATTTACCTCTTCAACTATTTTATCAAAATCCTCTTGGGACATCATATCTCTTTTAGGGTATTTAAGTTCTACCGACCCATAAAATTGCTTATTCGCCGTGCTATTTAGGGGGAGCATAACGCCCATACCGTCAAATCTGTCACGCCTGAGGATATAAGGCACATTTTTGCTCTTCTCGCTGTACTTTGGTATATCCACCCTATCATTGGAGCGCTCCACGTTTTCCATTATAAGATAGACGCCCATATATTCAAAAACCTCCCCACGCTGGCGAAAAACCTCGCAATACTCTGCGTCGGGAGAAGCCACATTAAGCTGCTTACCCATAGTATAGGCGGCATAATTGCGCATGAGTGACTTATCGATAAATGAAACATTCAGCACCCATTCCCAGTCTTTTCCCATACCTAATATGTCTTGTTTATTTTTACTGCCGTCCTCATTGTACAACTTTAAAAGGTACTGCTTTTTATCAAAGTCCGCAGAAGAATTTCCCCTCAATCTAATTTTGAGCTTAGATTTCATAGTGGCGGTATCAGACAGACAATTGACACCTTCCTCGCCGGCAATGAGCTTTATTTCACCGCTCACATAGGGGTCAAAGTCAACAGGCATTTGATATCCTTTATCAACGTCCCACAGGCTGTCAGAGCGTGGGTCTTCCTCCCCTATCTGAAGAATTATCAGTGGGAGGTGGCTAATAAAATCCGCAGATACCGTATTATCTTTTGAAATTGGCATATTTGGCATAGCCTCGGGGGCTTTTTCATATGGCAACGATGTGGATTTTGTCCCAAAATGACCATTTAAAAGCACAATCCCAAAAACCGCCGCCATCAAAAGGGTAACAAGAGCTATCGCATTGCCCTCTTTACTTGATTTGATTTTTTTCATCGGTTAATTTCGTCATTTTGGCAAACCAAATTGACGCTTGAAACTCCTTCAAATTCGCATAATTTATCAGTTATAGACACACCTTGCCTTGAAGATTTCAGCATCTTCTCGGACACTTCAAAAATCATTTCAGAGCTATCCTTTGTGAGATTTGTCACTCTCAGCACCGCTTTGCCTAAAAAATGAATTTTAATGGCATCGGTAACCTGTGCATCAGCCGAGCGGTCTCCACGGACAATAAGCAAGTACCTGTCATTCTTTTGTATTCTGCCGAAAATCAATAGGAACAAAAATATGACCGAGCTGCCCGTCGCCGCAATCAAGTGCTCTGAAACGCCACAGCAAATACCCACTGCAATGCACCAAAATATGTAGGCTGTATCACGAGGGTCTTTTATTGCCGTCCTAAAACGAACGATTGACAGCGCACCCACCATACCCAGTGAAAGCGCAATATTGTTGCCTATAACCGTCATAACCAAGGTGGTGACAAGGGTTAGCATCACAAGGGACACATTGAACCTTGCACTGTACACCGGACCCGAATGTGAAAAGCGATATGATACATAGATGACCAGCGCCAACAAAAGCGAAATCCCGAAATTGAGCAGAATTTTTTCAAATGTTATGGCTTTCGCCTGCTCTTGAAAATAGTTGAATAAAAGTTCTTTCATAATTGTTTCCTCCGAAGTTTTTAAACGCCTACCTGCCTTGCAAGACAATATTTGCTTACGGCGGTGGCACTGGTATCGCACTTGCTCACAATATCTTTAATATAGCTTAAAAGAAAATGGTTGTATTTTACTTCCATAACCGTGTTGCCAAAGGGGAGTATGGGACAGCCGAAAATCGTCGGCTCAAAAAAGCCAAAGGGCGATGGCACGGCGGAAATATTGGTATCAAAGGTAATTCTAATATCATTTGCATCAGCCACAAAGGCGTGTCGGTGATATTCCACAATACATTTTGGGCGATAAACCTCCGTGGACATCACGTTGAGACATTCCTGTGCAAAGGGCTGTTGTATTAGCTCTAAAACGCTTAAATCACCCTTTATTAACCCCTGCGCCTGTTGCCGTGTGAGTGAGAGAGACCGTTTTCGTTGAAGGTCTCCCGATTTTTGTTTCATCTCCAATTTGACTATTTCATCTTGGGGTGAATATATCCGCAGCCGCAGCTTCCTGCGCTGGGAAACGCCATCTAATTTGTCAAAATAGTCTTTATCCCCAATTGTATCAAAATAAAGAGAGCGCAC
>JAVVVT010000107.1:0-6110 GCA_036652515.1 Oscillospiraceae bacterium | reverse complement strand
AAATACAAATTTTGCATTTGGGACAAAGTTTTAGAGCGACCTACCTTTTATTTTTACTATATCCCAGAAGAAAACATTTTATTTATCAAGGATTTTCCCACAAAATAACCTATAAAAGGAGTTGTATTTATGACAAACATACTTTCGTATCTTGAGCGGTCTGCTGAAAATCTGCCAGATAAAATCGCCTTTGCGGACACCCAGGGGGAAATTTCTTTTGCGGAATTAAAAAATTCCGCTATGAGGGTAGGCTCTGCTATATCTGAGCAGATCTCCCCTTTAAATCCTGTGGTATTTTTTGCAGAAAAATCGGTGCTCTTGATGAGCGGATTTTTGGGCGCAGTTTATGCCGGTTGCTTTTATGTCCTCATCGACCCAAAGCACCCTATGGCAAGGGTTCAGGCGATTTTGAACACCCTGCAAGCTAAGGTTTTAATAACCGAAAATAAATATCTAAGCGAATTAGATGGGCTGGATTTTTCAGGGGAAATTCTAAATCTTGAAGTCCTGAAAACCGCCCCTATAAACTGTGAAAAGTTAGAGCAAATCAGGGCAAATGCCCTTGATATAGACCCTCTTTATGCCATTTTCACCTCGGGCTCAACGGGTACTCCCAAAGGCGTGGTGGTCTCCCACCGCTCCACAATCGATTTTATCGACACTTTCACCCAAACATTTAATATTTCTTCTCTTGACGTGATAGCAAATCAAGCCCCTTTTGACTTTGATGTCTCGGTGAAAGACATCTATTCAGGGCTGAAAACCGGGGCAAGCGTCCACCTTATCCCAAGAGCATATTTTTCATCACCCACCAAGCTGATGGATTTTTTATATGAAAGAAACATTACAACCCTCATCTGGGCGGTGTCTGCCCTTTGCTTTGTGACCACCATGAATGGGCTGGACTATAAGCTGCCTTCCACCATAAATAAGATAATGTTCTCGGGGGAAGTAATGCCTATAAAGCACCTAAACAAGTGGCAAAAATATCTGCCAGAGGCTATGTATGTAAATCTCTACGGGCCTACGGAGATAACCTGCAACTGTATGTACTATATCCTTGATAGGGATTTTACTGACAATGAGGCGCTGCCTTTGGGCGTTCCTTTTAAAAATGAAAGAGTGTTTTTGTTAGACCAAGAGGACAGGATAGTAACCGCCCCCGATACCCTTGGGGAAATTTGCGTCAGTGGCACGGCTCTCTCCTTGGGATATTATGGCGATGAAGAAAAAACCAAGAGCGCCTTTATACAAAACCCACTGAATAAATTTTATAATGAATTGATATATCGCACGGGAGATTTGGCAAAATATGACCAGGCAAAAAATCTTTATTATGTTACAAGAAAAGATTTTCAGATAAAATATATGGGACACCGCATAGAATTAGGGGAAATTGAAACCGCTATAAATGCCCTTGAGGGTGTGAGCAGAGCCTGCTGCATATACCTTGAAGAAAAGCAGAAAATCTTGGCTTTCTATGTAGGGCAGACACAGAAAAAACAGATTATTTCCGCCCTTAAATCCACCCTGCCGAATTTTATGATTCCCAATGTTTTTGTAAATATAGATGCTATGCCTATGACAAAAAACGGCAAGATAGACAGAGCCGCCTTAAAAGAGAGTTACCTGTGCGAGAAAGGCTGATTTAAAGATGACTGATGAAATTTTGATGAAAATCTGCGCCCAATACGGGACACCCACCTATGTTTTTGACCGTGATATCCTTGAAAAGCGTGTTGAAGAAATAAAAAAAATCACAGGGGAGGACATTCACCTGTGTTACGCTATGAAAGCGAACCCCTTTTTAAGCGGAATTATGGCAAATTTAGTGGACAGATTAGAAGTTTGCTCCCCGGGAGAGCTGTGCATATGTGAGAGACTAAATATAGATATGGACAAAATTGTTTTTTCCGGTGTGAATAAAACACAGGAGGATATCTGCCAAGCAAGTACAAACAATGTGGGGATATACACCGCTGAAAGCCTAAAGCATTTGCAGCTTATAAACGACGCTGGGATTAAAAAAGGCACTAAACTGCCCCTGCTCCTGCGCCTCACCAGCGGAAATCAATTTGGCATGGACGAAAAATCCATAAAGCAGATAATCAAGGACAGCCCCCAATATAAAGGCGTTGAGCTGATAGGCATACATTATTTTTCAGGTACGCAAAAAAAGCGCACAGCCGAAATAGAGGACGAATTAAACTACTTAGATTCCTTTTGCGATGAGTTAAATAATGAGCTGAGTTTCAAGGTCAAAAAACTTGAGTACGGCTCGGGGCTGCCTGTCCCCTATTTTACAAATGAGGACTTCACCCACACACTTTTGCCCTTAAAAGCGATTGCCCCAAAGCTGAAAAGTCTTTGCGCAAAGTATGATATCACTATGGAAATGGGTAGATTTTTTGTGGCGGATTGTGGATTTTACTTAACCCAAGTCGCCGATATAAAACAGAATAAAGAGATAAATTATTGCATAATCGACGGCGGAATAAACCATATAAGCTACTACGGACAGGCGCTGGCAATGAAAGTCCCCGTAATTGAGCATCTGAAAAACTCTCAGGAAGAGGATTTTAAGGACTATACAATCTGCGGAAGTTTGTGCACAACAGCAGATGTTTTGGTTCGCAAATTTGCGTTTTCTGATTTAGAAATCGGCGATATACTGGCATTTTCCAATATGGGTGCCTACTCTGTCACCGAGGGCATATATCTGTTTCTAAGCCGAAAAATGCCTCGGGTAGTTCTCTATTCAGAGGAAAACGGCGCCGTTTTGCAAAGAGATTATATTGAAACTCACACCATAAACAGCTTATAATAATTAAGGAGAATTAAAATGGAAAAAATAATCACACTGCTTGAAGAGATAAAGGACGGCATCGACTACCTCACCTGTCAAACGCTTATCGACGAGGGGATATTTGATTCCTTTGACATCATACAGACCATAAACAGCTTGAACGAAGAGTTCGACATTGAAATTCCAGCCACAGAAATAATCGCAGAAAACTTCAACTCCGCCGCCTCACTTTGGGCGATGGTAGAAAGACTTTTAGAAGATTAGTGTGGCTTATTTTCCAGTCTTGCCACCGACTTATATATTCCAATATTATTTTCAAAGAAGTTCCCAACTTGCCACCACCTCGCATATCTTAATATCACCTTCAAACAAGCCCCCTAAACTCACCTGAGGGGGTTTATTTTTTTGCCGAATTTTATATCTCTATTTACAACAATACTCCATAAAACTATGGGATTTTCATAACTATAAGTGAGGGGGAAATAATATATACTCCTTATTAAAGAGTATTTATGCCGATTTTAGGTGTCAAGTTTCGCTCTTTTTCGCTTTATATGAAAATATAAACGGCTATTTTAACAGTAAAGGAGGTAAAAATCCCCTCGAGGCATCTTACATCAAAGGCAAAAATTGATAGCAGGAAGATAGGCAAATGCCGCTATCCCATTTAATTAAGGAGGCAATATGAATTTATTTAATATCACAGGGCAAGAAATCACAAAAAGTGAGGACTTCAATCCCGTTATTTCAGCCATTAAAGAGGACACAGAGCTGCAATTCTCTTTTTTAGAGGGCTGGGACAACATCGATACCTTTACGGCGCAGTTCACCCAAGGGGAAAAACTTTCCGCAAGGCAGGATATCTCCGTCTACATAAACGAGGAAAACGCAATCTTAGGCAACTGCAAGATACCTTTTGAGCTCACCTCAGGAGAGGTTTCTCTCTCGGTTGTGGGGTATAAAAACCACATTGCAAAGCTCATAACAACCGACGTATGTGTCTTTGAAATTGAAAAAACCGACGCCTTAGATTTGGGAGAATTGGCAAATTCAATCCAAACTCTTTGGGTACAGCAGAGCGAATTATTAAATTCCGCACAAAAAGATGTGGAAGACTTGACGGCGCAATCAAATTTATCCGCCAAAAAAGCCGAAAAGTTTTCTGCCCTGTCGGCGGAAAAAGCCCGCCTGTCAAAGCTGTCCCAACAGGAGGCGGAAATCAGCAATTCTCAAGCCCAGTCCACCCTGAACAAGGTGCAGGACGCACTTGTGGACACTATGAAAGCCAAGGCGGACGCATTATCATATTCCCAAAATGCCTACCGCAGCAAGCAGACCGCCGCAAAAGCCGCCGAAAGTGCGGCGAATGAGCTGAATGTGCTAAAAGACGGGATTGCAAGCGGAAAATTCAAAGGCGAAAAAGGTGATAAAGGTGACAAGGGTGACAAAGGCGATGCAGGATATATCCCCCTGCGTGGGGTGGACTACTGGACGGCTGCCGACAAAGACCTTGTGGTAAAAGATGCGGCGGCGGCTGTGGAGGAGAAGGTAGGGGTGGGCGTCCACCGTTACGGAGCTTATTGGGACGGCATTTCATCGTCTTGCACACGGAGGTACAACGCAAAGGGGTTAGTTGCCGGCGCTCATATGGGCTCATATAATCCCAAAATCAGGAATGATTTTGATAGCATATACCCCTGGTCAGATATGAAACTCTGCAATTGGGTAAGCGGCACAGCCACAAGCCCTGCTAAAATCACAGCTTTTCAAGGGGAGCCGGGCTTCTTAAAATCCGAAAATTTAGGGGCATATCGACCGGAATTTTGGTATAAAATCACACAGGATACAAGTGGCGGAATTGAATTTATCGTGGCGGACGGCAAGCTGCCCGGGTACACTTACAGCCCTCCGTATATGCTCACCGCCTTTTGTGTTTCAAATAATGGAAGCGGTGGTTTTCAATGCAAAAACGGAAATATCCAGTATAATCGCCTTACTTTAGGTGAATATATCACCAAAAATGCCGCACAAGGTATGCTTTGCGAGGACTATATCGCCGACGGCACGGAAAAGCTCCTTTTAACGGTGGAATTTGCAAGCTTAAACAGCCAGAGTGTCACGGGAAGTGGACCCTCCACCCTTAGCTACGATTATTTCTACGACGATACCAAAACGACAGAAATCCAAACAAACAGCGTGGTTGTGGCGGCAACCACCACTGCTAATTTTGTCCCTTTGGTTCAAACTATCGGCATTGCCACCTCTGAACCTATTGAAATTGTCCACAGAAAGTTATTGTCAATCACCGATTATCCAAATGATGCCACCTTAAAGCGTATGAATTTTGACGGCGCACCTGTTGATGTACCTTTTTGTTCCATTGTATATGGTTCATCTATGGTATTTGACGGCTGTCCCATTGAAAACGAAAGCGGTTATATCGGCATAGACGGCAAGGCTATCAGCTACTACCGTGGGGCGGCACTTCAGACAGGCGCCTGGATGTGGATAGCAGGTATTAGCCAGCCACAGGGCAAGGCAAGTAGGTTTTTCTCCCCTTTGGATATCCCCCAGTCTACACAAATCACAGACAAATGGATTGACAGCGGTATAAGCGCTTTAGAAACAACCTACGGCAATATTAAGTCCCTCCAAGTTTCCGACAAATGCCCCTTGTTTCTCCTTCCCTATACTGTGGGCGGGAATGATGCGAACCCCGTAGGCGATCTTGCTTACATTTCAGCCGGCGAAACTTCTGATTTGAACTTCAGAGTCCGTGGAGGGGCTGACCAGCTTCGTGATTTTGCATACGGCAACCGCTCAGGCGCTTGGGCAATCGCTCCTTATGTCGCCCCAAAATCTGATTGGAACATCGCCGCTCGCTCTCTTATCCGCCCTGCTTTATGATTTATGAGGTAAAATAAATGAAAATAGAAAGTAACACAAAACCCGATAATTTTGATATTAATATCAAAGGAAACAGCGCCCTGCTTTTTCTGCGAGAGGGCATTATAAAGAGTGAAAAAAACGGTTTGGTATCCTACCGCTGGGACGAATATGAGATGTCCACAATAAACCGTGAGGGGTTAAGGGCGGATATAGAAAAGGATTTTCCCCTTTGGATAGCTACGGCAAAAGCTGTGGAAGTAAAGCTCCTGTCACAAAAAATTCGTGACAAGCGTGGTGCTCTATTGGCGGAATGTGACTATATGTTCACCTCCGATTACCCCCTTAAAGACAGGGCGCAGTGGGCGGCGTATAGGCAAGCCCTCAGAGATATCACCCTGCAAAAAGATTTTCCCAC
>JAVVVT010000106.1:266-6113 GCA_036652515.1 Oscillospiraceae bacterium | reverse complement strand
CCTTTGTCTTTTTCATATCGAAAAATCCGATTAAAATTGTCCACACATAGGCACAGGTTTTCGGCACCATCAGTGCGCCCACCGCCGGAACCACATCTGCCCAAAGTACCACAGGAATGTAAAATCCAAAGCTCAAAACAATTGTCAGCCACATATATTTATAGGCTCTGTCCTTATTCTTTTTAGCCTGTGTATAAAACAGGACGATGACAATTATCCCCATTATTGCAAAGGGAATATTGCGATAAATCGCCCAGTCCAAAGGCGCCGCCGTAGAGGTCCATTGGTTCTGTGGAAATGCGCACAAGGCTATCCTCAGCGCCCCCAAGATGTACATCGCCGCTGTGAGGGATTTTTTGCCCACTATTTTGTACCGTATGCGCCAAACGTAGTAGAGCAAAATATAAAACACCGTCATTGTCAGGGAGGTGATTAGCTTGCCTATCCCCAAAGCTACCGTAAAATTTTCAAGCCCTGTGGTGCAAAGGGCGTACGCCCGTGGGATTAAATGGAAGGAGTCCCCTGCCCCTAAAGTGACCGCCATTATTCCGAAAAGCAAAAATTGTTTGTTTCCCCTGTTGTTTTTAATCATTGTGATGCCGATAAGCGTGACTGATGTCAAGTATACCACATCAAATAAAGTTTCCATAATTGCCTGCATAAAATTCTCCTTCATAAATGAACATCGTTCATTTTTCTTTCTATAAAAACCCACCTTTAAGTGGGTGATTAGCTGTGATAATGTTTTAGTGTCTACCTATATATAATCCTCTTAATCACCCCTAGGAGAGTGCCGGAGGAGGGCTCTTTTTGCAAGAGAAGAGACAGAATATTCAAGAAAACAAAATCGATAAATTGGCTCTGGGTAAACTCGTCGTCAAAGGCATTTGGGCTCAAATTAGGGTCATTTTGTAGGGCGGCGAGCAAGCCTGATTTCATATGGTCAAAATATTCTGCCATAAGCTGTCGCCCTTGCCTTTTCCCTCCCCTGCAAATCCCAGGGAGTGCATGGTGAAAAAATCTGAATATTCACTTATCCCCACCTGCGCCTTTGCGATAATTTCCATCACCCCATCAGGGAAATTTTTATAGCTGTGGCAGTTGCTTTTATCATGAAAAATATCCTGCCATACATTCTCCACCGTGGCGGCGACCAAATCGGTTTTTGAGGGAAAATAATTGTATATCGAGCCTACGGACACACCGCAGTCTTGGGCTATTCGGCGCATACTTATGGCGTTTAAGCCCTCTTTAGCTGCCAATTCACGGGATTTAGCCAAAATTGCTGATTTTGAAGTAACTATTGTATTCATCAGTTTCACCTCCATACTGAACAATGTTCATTATAAGCGCAAAATAAAAGAATGTCAATGGTTTTCGACATTCTTTTATAATTAAACTTCAAAAAGTCTCTTTTAATAAATCTGCAAATATTAGTTAGTCTAACTCTGCAAAATTAGCCTCGTCCACTTTATATGTAAGTGTTTCAGGGATACTGAACAAAAGTGGTATACGGATAAGAACTTCGCAAGCCATATAGATAAGGAACACCCACTGTGGGCCCAAGTTATCATATACCATACCTGTTACAGCTGCAACGCCTGCGCTTATCATTGAGCCTGTAAAGCTGTTGACGCCCGACCAGCGACCACGCACTTTTGCCGGCACCAACTCGTGCTGCATAGAACCGGACAAGGTCATTCCGATTTCTTGGAAACCAGCCAAGATACCCACAAGAATGAGTATGAGGTTGTTTTTGACTGTGATAAGCAAGATTAAACCGATGATATAAAGGGCAATTGTCAAAGACAATGTCTTTTTACGTCCGATTTTATCGCTCAATACGCCAAAGTAGAAACCACAGCACACTGATGTAAGGGCGGTAGCGGTTGTCATAGCTGCCAAGGTTGCGGCGTTAGCCCCACGAACCTGTGCTGCATACAACTGCAAATAAGGTATTACCATAGCCATTGGCAGACGGCCGACTGCTGCGGCAATAATCCATTTGCGACAGTTTTTATCATTTTTGAGGATTGTCAAACCGTCTTTGAAAACATTGTTTTTAGGCTTGCTGTTAGTGCCCCAAGTTTTCACGTCCAGTTTAAAGATAATTACCAGCAATGAGATGATAGTGAATACTAAAGTGATGACAAACAGGGGACGAATTTGGTTAGGGTCAGTAGGTGTGCCCTTCACGCCCATAAGGTTTACCAAAATCCAGCCCGATAACATAGGGGCAATCATACCCAGTGCGCCGGCTGCGAAAGTTTCGCACACTAGCATACCTTTGGCACGGTCACAGTTGGCAAGACAGTTGCCGCAGATATTTGCGCAGCTCTGTCCGCCCAAGGCGGCGCCCATTTGGTGCAAGAACATTCCCAGTGCAGCAACCTGCCAGACGTGTGCGCCTGCAAAAGCCACATATCCGCCTGCTAACACGCTTATGCCTAAAATGTACATTTTTTTCGGTCCGTGTTGGTCTATATGTCTGCCCAAAAACGGTCCTAAAAGTCCTGCTGCAATCAAGCCCATACTTGTGACTAAGCCCAATTGAGTTTTTGTTGCGCCCATTAAAATGATGTAAAGTGAGAGATATGGGAGTACCAATTTATAGCCAAAACGCTCTAAAGATGTGCGTATTACAGTGACCTTCCATACCGTTTGCTGTGCTTTCCAGAATTTAAAAATATTGACATTGCTACTGGACTGTTTCTCTTGTGTCTCTTGTGAAGCCATTCTTTTTTTCCTTCTTTATAATTTATTATATAAAGAGCATATCACTTTATTTTCACATTGTCAAATGTTATGAGACAAATTTTGTATACAATCTTTAATTTCTTTTTTTGACCTGTTTTCCCCTTTAAAAGCGGCTATAAGCCTATGGCAAACAGATATACATAGCATCTACAAAGTCATCATTTAAAAGCTTAGAGTGAAACTCCTGAGTTTTTACAAATTTAAAACCGCACTTTTTAATGACCCTCTCAGAGCGTGTGTTGTGCAGAAAATGACAAGCGGTGAGGGCGTCAAGCTTTAAAGTTTCAAAGCAAAACTCCTTGATTGCCTCCACAGCCTCGGGCATAAGCCCTCTGCCCCAATAATCTTTGGAGAGGACATAGCCGATTTCTTTCGCCCTCAGGTGAAGATACTCTTCATCATCTTCCACCCAGGAGTTTTTTATCCCCATTGAGCCTATGACCTTGCCGCTCTCTTTCAGCGCTATGGCTAATTCCCATTTATTTTTCATAAACATCTGCAATATCTCACGGCTCTCTTCTATACTCTCGTGGTGGCGCCAGCCTGCCGGCTCACCAACGCCCTCCACCTTGGCGTACTCATACATATCCTGTGCGTCGCTCTCTTGCCAAGGGCGCAAAATGAGCCTCTCGGTGGTTATCCCTGTGGCGGATAAATCAATCTGTGTGTTCATAGTTCCCTCCTTTTTATGTTTAGAAAAAAACCTTGTAAATTTTCATCTACAAGGTTTTGATTATGGTTGCGGAGGCAAGATTTGAACTTACGACCTTCGGGTTATGAGCCCGACGAGCTACCAGGCTGCTCCACTCCGCGTTATCTTCTCTCTTTTTGAGGGTAAAGTTATTATATCAAATGCAAGTCACTTTGTCAAGTGTTTATTTTGTCAATATATCTCTCAGGGCGATAAATATTTAAATATTGGCACTGTAAAAATAAAGCTATATCAATTCTTTATAAAATATAGCTCTATTTTTATCTGCCTTTTAAGATTTAAATCAATCAATCTTGATATCTATATCCTTAGCCGCCTGCTCCGCCTTTTCAGCTTGGCAGTGACAATCTTCACCGCAAACATCTGCTTCTGATGGCTTTTCTTCCTCTGTCTGGGGATATTCGTGCATATATTCGTCATTGAAGAGAAGATCCTCATACTCGTTCAATTCTTTTTCTTTTTTATACAGATAATAACCTGCTGCGCCGATGGCGGCTCCGGTAACTGCTAAGACTGCCAATGCTGATACAAAACTTTTCATCGTGTCATCTTCCTTTTCTTTAGGGGCGTAATTAGGTTTATTGTTTTGGTTTTTCTTTATGCCTTCAATGCTTAAAAGAGCCACATCGGTGGCTACTATCTTGGCTTTCAAGAAGGCACGATAACCATGAAGGGCGACTAATCCCACGTTGGTGGCTGCTTTTTTGACCTTTGCCAGCTCCGTTTTCTTGTGCGCATTTGACACTTCACATCACCCCACTGTTTTTATGATTATGATATCCCTCTTTTTGTATAGTATACCACCTTTTTCACAGTTTTCAAATGAAAATTTTGTGTTCTTTTCATTTGACATAATATGTGTATAATAGTACAATATAAGTTATTCCTTTTGCTGCAAACTTATGTTACAGCTATAATATGGAGGGTTTTATGGACAATAAAAGGGCGATTTTTCGTGGGTACCTTGTTGTTGTAATCTCCCAAATGGTCATCGGTGTGGGCGTGGGTATGATAGTTTTTTCAAATATGGGCAATGACCCTATGGGGGTTTTCATCAGCGGTTTAAGCGGTAAAACGGGGATATCTTTCGGCGCTATGACAAATATTTACAGCCTTGCGGTATTTGTTTTTCTGCTGATATTCTACCGAAAAAGGCTGTCCCTCACCACCTTGATAACGGCTGTGGCGGTGGGATTTGCAATTGAGCCCGTGCTAAAGTTTCTTCGTCTTTTCACCTTCCCAACCTTTGTGAATAATTATATCTTCCCTATTTTGGGCTGCGGCGTGGTGGGGCTGGGTGTGGCTTGCTATCTTTGCCTTGATATGGGCGCCTCAATAACTGACAACCTTATTTTATTTATCTGCGATATAACCAAAAGGGGGTATCCTTTCGGCTGTTACTTGATTTATTTTATATATTTTACAATCGGTCTGCTCCTGGGCGGAGTTTGGGGCTATGCCACCTTGGTGTCCTTGTTTTTCACAGGGCGTGTGGTGGACTTCTTGATGCCGAAATTTAAAAACACAATAGGAAAGTGGGTTTTCGCTTGATGAATAATTATTTGAGCATTTTTTTTAGCTTTTGCCGTGTGGGTGCGCTGACCTTTGGCGGCGGACTGGCAATGTTGCCCATAGTGGAAAAAGAGTTCTCCTCCTCAGGCAAGGAGCTTCTCTCCAAAGAGGATATCGCCGATGATTACGCTATGGCACAGTGCGCTCCGGGCGTTATCGCCGTCAATACCAGTATCCTTTTAGGCAATCGGTTAGGTGGCACTGTGGGCGGAATAATCGCCGCTTTAGGGGTGACTTTCCCCTCTATAATCGTAATTTTAATTATTGCCAGCGTGCTTAACAACCTTATGAGCCTGCCTGTGGTGGCAATGGCTTTGGCTGGGGTGAGGGCTGGAGTGTGCGCATTGGTGCTACGCACTGTGATGAATTTGGCCACTAAAAGCGTGGTGGATAAAATCACTCTATTGCTGTTTTTTGTAGGATTTTTCTGCCTGACATACTTAGATGTCTCCCCCGTCGTGCCCGTTATAGTGGGCGCTGTGGTGGGGATAATTTCAAAAAAAGCAGGTGAAAACAGATGATATACATAACACTTTTTTATGAGTTTTTCAAAATCGGGCTCTTTACCTTCGGCGGCGGGCTTGCCACCATACCGTTTTTACAGGACCTGTCCCAAAAGACGGGCTGGTTCACCCTCTCTCAGCTCACGGACTTTATCGCCATAAGCGAGAGCACTCCCGGCCCTGTGGCGGTGAATATGGCGACCTATACAGGCTATGAGGTGGCAGGGATTTTAGGCGGATTTGTGGCGACTTTGGGGCTGATTTTTCCGGCATTTATCCTCATCAGCCTTATGGCAAAATTTT
>JAVVVT010000106.1:0-250 GCA_036652515.1 Oscillospiraceae bacterium | reverse complement strand
ACCTTCAGAAGCAACAAATATGTGGAATGGGCTTTTTATGGTCTGCGCCCCTGTGTTTTGGCGCTCATCGCCTCCGCCCTCCTTGGACTTGTACAGATAACTTTGTTAAATCAAGGGGCTTGTTTTAGAAATCTTGCCGCCGCTTTTAACTTTAAGGCCTGTTTTATCTTTGCTTTGGTCTACGTTTTGCTTAATATTAAAAAATTAAAAAATATTCACCCTGCATTTTTCCTATTGTTGTCCGGGATTT
>JAVVVT010000105.1:0-6153 GCA_036652515.1 Oscillospiraceae bacterium | reverse complement strand
TGGCTTCCACGCCGTCGCCGTGAGGTTATTATAACATATTCCCCCTTCAAAAGTAAATGGCTGAAAGTGACCATATTCTGCATTTTTCCACATCTTCCAAATCTTTGCTTTATGCCCTCATACGCCCTGTCATAACCCCTTTATCTGCGCCCTACTTTACCTTATAAATCTCCACCGCATCATTTTTGAACACGGGGCTATCCCCTGCAAACCCCTTAGGCTTCAGGGGCAAACTTACTAAGAGGTAATCTATACCATTTTCTCTGGCTATGGAATACGCTGTCTCGGTGTCATCTTGCTGATATATCACATCTTCCACCTGCTCCAATCTATAACGCAGTTGGTAGTAATCATAGCCGTAATCCATTATATATCGCCAGCCCTCCACATACGCCTGACGTCCGCTCATAGCGGTATAATAGTGCCGCACCCCATCGCCGCCCTGCATATCACGGGAGGTTCGATTGACGGCAAATACCTCGCCCTTTGCCATATTTTCACGCAAATACATAGCGCCCTCTTCGTCCCCAGATTGTATGCTTTGGGTAGTAAGAGGGTATTGTGGGCGCATATCCAAAGAGCGCATAGCTATCTGAATTCCCTTCCGTCCAACAGGTGCAAGGGTGATAACTTCCCCCGCCATAAGTGCTGCCGCCAGCACTGCCATACAGACCGCCACAGGTTTTATTTTCAGTGTCACATCTATTCCGTCCATAGCGCAGATAATAAAGAAATATATTGCCAAGTAGACAAAATATATTTCCGAACCCGAATAATGTGAGAACAGCAGATATGCTAAAACGCTTCCAATCGCTGCGGCGTTCACCAAATACAAGGAAAAACTCAAACTTTTTATATGCCTAATACTGATTATCCCCGCCACAACAAACAATATTATCCCTATTGGCTGTTGTTTAAATATTCCTACTAATTGTGTGAAAATATTGTTTTTAGGCTGTAAGACCAAGTTATTATTTGCCCCATTAAAAACAAATATATATGTAAATAGCAATACAATTGCCAAGGTGGCAGCCGATATTACCGCCCATTTATCTATCTTTTTTGAAAATAAAATGCCTGCTGCCAATGCTGCCAAAATCGCACAAAGCACCATTGCTCCATACATATTTTTAGTTAATATTGAGCCCACACCAAGCAATACAAGGGCTAAAAAGCTCTTTTTCGTGCGCAAGTTTTCTCTCTTGTCAAGGCTGAATATCAAGCATAACAGGGCACTTGTAAATAAGGTAGCCGTTGCCACATTGTTCATATTCCGCATAATTTCCATACTATTCCCACCCATACCATTTAAAAACAGCAGTGCAAACGGAAAGAGTAAAGCCTTGTTTTTATCTCCCGTGTACTCTTTTGCCACTGCATAAAGCGAGAGTATCATAAACAAACACACCACGGGGTAAAAATAATATATTTCAGCTTCATAGGGCAAAATATTTCCCGCCATAGCTGTTAAACCCACCACTACATCACCTAAATAATGATAATGGAGGATTCCGCCCTCGGCACGAATATCCTTTAGTGGAAATCCGCCTTGCACACTAGCTGCATTGCCTGCTCCCCATAGCATATCCTGCCCGTAGACCATATTTCCCACCTTGCTCGTCTTGGCAAACGCCAGCACACCTGCAAAGCAAAACACAAACAAAGCCACAGATCACATAATAAGAATACATCTGCCACTGAAATCACATTTTATAGGATTTCTCTCTTTGCCTTGGCGAATTTCTTTTATTATAAGCGAAATTTCCCACAGGCAGAGCGCAACAGGTATTACATATGTGAAAATCACCGGCAGAAATGAGGAAAATCTTTGAGGTCTCCTCCTTTTTATCCCTCATTATGATTTGCTCAAATCCTCTGCCTACCATATAACGTGTACCGGTGAGATTGCATTTTACTTGCTATATATGGTATAGTTTTGTTAAAGTATTATTGTTTCGTCTTCGCATAATTTGCATACCCTGTTATGAAAAATATTTTGGAGGTATCAAACAATGAAAATTAGTAAAGAAAAGTCAAAAGAAAAAGCAAATACCAGCAATTCGTTTGAGCATTTCACGCAAAAAGCAGGTGATACAGTGGGTGAATTTATGGACAAATCTAAAGAGCTTGCCGCAAATACACAAAAAACTTTTGTTGGGTCCATTGACCGAAACGGTAATGGTGAGGTAGATATTGAAGATATTATCGTTTTGGGCTTACAAATTCCCGGGGTGCGAATAAATCGAAGCGACTTTTTACAAAAAGAATTATTCAAAAATCATCCGCAAAATGTGATTGATGATGCCATTTTAAATAGCCCTGTACACGCCAAAATTCCACCTGAAGAAATTGATAAAATTGCCGATGAGGTTATCAAATTTGAGCGAAATTGTGTATCCGGAATTTCTGTTGCCCTTGGCGTCCCGGGCAATTTTGCTATGGCCGCCACAATACCTGCCGATATTGCCCAGTACTACGGGTACATTATGAGAGCTACACAAAAATTATTGTATCTGTATGGGTTTCCACAGATAGATTTTGATGCAAAAGATCATATTTTCGATTCTGAGACGATGAATATTTTAATCATTTGTTTTGGTGTTATGTATGGTGCCTTGGGCGCAAACAACGCCTTAAAATCGATGGCTAATGCACTGGCAAGCGGTGTGGAGAAAAAGTTATTAAATACTTCCTTAACCAAAGGTGTTCTTTTCCCTATTGTGAAAAATATAGCCAAATGGTTTAATGTCAATATGACAAAGGCGTTATTTGCCGGTGCGTTCAAGAGTGCAATTCCTGTTTTAGGTGGCGTTGTAGGTGGCACAATAACATTTTTTTCATTTAAACCTTGCTGTGACAAATTAAAGCTTTCTCTTCAAGATACGCTGCTAAGCAATCCAAATCATAAAGTGTCCGACAGTGAAGAAAAAATATTTTTAGATATTCAAGACCCGGTTGTAATGTAATTTTACTATTATTTAAATAGGCTCTATAATAAATGTTGGGTGGAATATAAAAATGGTGGCAATGCAATCGGTAGCGTTGACTGCACTATTGGTTCTGCATAGTGGAAATAAGAAAAAGAGGGCTTTTTAGCCCTCTTTTTTGTATATTTTCATTCGATTTTGCAAGCTACAAGCCAACCGCTACTATTCCCACTCTATCGTTGCCGGTGGTTTTGTGGTGATGTCGTAGACTATGCGGGATACTCCCTTGACTTCGTTCACTATTCTGGCGCTGATTTTTTCAAGCACGTCATATGGGATTTTTGCCCAATCGCTTGTCATTCCGTCGGTTGATGTGACCGCACGAATTGCCACTACATGCGCATATGTTCTTCCGTCGCCCATAACTCCAACGCTTCTGATATTGGGCAAAACTGTGAAATACTGCCAAATTGCTCCGTCAAGCCCTGCGTTTGCAATCTCTTCTCTGAGTATCGCATCGCTCTCTCGGACAATTTCCACTTTCTCGTCTGTCAATTCGCCCAGTGTTCTTATGGCAAGTCCGGGACCCGGGAATGGTTGACGATGTACGACATAATGTGGCAAGCCCAATGCCGAACCGACTTTTCTGACCTCGTCCTTAAACAGGTTGCGCAAAGGCTCCAAAAGCTTGAACTGCACATCGTCGGGCAATCCGCCCACATTGTGATGGCTCTTGATTACCTGAGCTGTATCTGTGCCTGATTCGATAACATCGGGATATATTGTGCCTTGCAAGAGGAAGTCTTGTTTGCCTAATTTTTCAGCTTCGCCGTCAAATACACGGATAAATTCTTCGCCGATAATTTTTCTCTTTCTCTCAGGCTCTGAAACGCCCTCAAGTTTTTTGAAAAAGCGCTCTTTTGCATTTACACGGATAACCTTCATAGAAAACTCTTTTTGAAGGGTATCCATAACCATATCGCCCTCATTTTTTCTCATAAATCCGTGGTCGACAAATATACAGGTAAGATTGTCGCCTATGGCACGATGAACAAGGACAGCAGCGACAGTGGAATCCACGCCGCCTGACAGTGCGCAAAGCACATTTTTATCACCCACAGTATTTTTTATGAGGGCAATCTGTTCTTCGATAAAGTTGTTGCTGTTCCAGTTTTGGCTGCAGCCGCAAACTTTCACCAAGAAATCATGAATAAGCTGTCTGCCAAAAGGCGTATGCTCCACCTCGGGGTGAAACTGAACAGCATACAATTTTTTGTCCTCTGCCTCCATTGCCGCATATGGACAGGTATTTGAAGAGGCTGTGACGGTAAATCCTTCAGGCATTTCTGTGATTTGGTCAGTATGGCTCATCCAGCAATTTTCGCTGTCAATCATAGAGGTCAACACTCCGTGATTTTTTGAATGTATCATAACTTTACCGTATTCACGTCTTTGCTGTGTCTCAACTTTTCCGCCCAATGTCTGAGCCATAAGCTGTGCCCCATAGCAAATTCCCAGAATCGGTATATTTAATTGGAAAATTTCCTTTTCAATTTGAGGTGCGCCCGCCTCGTATACGCTGTTTGGCCCGCCTGTGAATATGATGCCCTTAGGCAATTTTTCTTTTACTTCCGCAAGCGCCTTTTTATATGGCACAACTTCGCAATATACATTTGCCTCACGCACTCTGCGTGCTATAAGCTGATTGTATTGACCGCCAAAGTCAACTATAATAATCAGTTCTTTTGACATTTATTTACTCCTTTTTTATAATTAAATCGGCATATATCACGCCTGATTTCAACAATATTTTACAATAAAATTATTTGTTGTACTCGCCGATTGAGTAGTTGCTCTCCTCTTTGGTAACAAGGATATCATGTGGGTGACTTTCTTTGAGACCTGCGCCTGTAATTTTAACAAACACGCCATCTCTGTTTAAATCTTTGATAGTCGGTGTTCCGCAGTAGCCCATACCGGCACGCAATCCGCCAACTAACTGGTAGACAATGTCACGGATAAGTCCACGATAAGGGACCATTCCCTCTACTCCTTCAGGGACGAACTTTGCTTTTCCGTCTTGGAAGTATCTGTCATTTGAGCCGTTTGACATAGCTGCCGATGAGCCCATTCCACGGTATACTTTAAAGTTTCTGCCCTTGTAAATAGTTGTCTCTCCGGGGCTCTCCTCTGTTCCTGCAAAGAGTGAACCTATCATAACCGCTGATGCGCCTGCGGCGATAGCCTTGGTTATATCACCTGAAAATTTTATACCGCCATCGGCAATTACGGGAATACCGTGCTTTTCGCCAACTTCGGCACAGTCCATAATCGCTGTGAGCTGTGGGACGCCTATTCCTGCCACAACACGGGTGGTGCAAATTGAGCCAGGTCCGATACCTACTTTAACAATGTCGGCACCTGCGTCTATAAGAGCCTCACAAGCGTCAGCAGTGGCGATGTTTCCAGCCATAATTGTAATGTCGGGGAAAGCATTTTTAAGTGTTCTAACGGCATTTAGCACGCCTTGGCTGTGTCCGTGTGCCGTATCTATTGAGAGGAGGTCAACGCCTGCGTTTACAAGCGCCGTGGCTCTTTCAATCATATTGTTTGTGATGCCAACTGCTGCGCCGCAGAGCAATCTGCCGCCTGCATCTTTTGATGATTTTGGATACAAAACTCTTTTTTCGATATCTTTGATGGTTATAAGACCCTTTAAGACACCGTTCTCATCTACTAAGGGCAATTTTTCGATTTTATGTTGCTTTAAAATCAGCTCCGCCTCGTCCAAGGAAATCCCCGGTGCTGCCGTAACCAAGTGGTCTTTGGTCATAACATCTTTTATAAGGCGAGTTTTATCGGTTTCAAAGCGCATATCCCTGTTGGTGATAATGCCCACCAAAACTTTATTCTCATCTACGATAGGCACGCCTGAAATCCTATAACGGCTCATCAAGGCGTCTGCATCTATAACTTTGTGCTCAGGACTCAAGTAAAAAGGATCTGTGATAACTCCGTGCTCGCTTCTTTTGACTTTATCGACTTCAAGCGCCTGGTTTTCAATGGACATATTTTTGTGAATGATGCCTATGCCACCTTCTCTCGCCACAGCAATCGCCATGCGTGACTCTGTGACCGTATCCATACTTGCCGACATCAATGGCACATTGAGGACTATCCGCTCGCTGAGTTTTGTGACTGTGGACACGTCTGCCGGAACTACCTT
>JAVVVT010000104.1:0-6253 GCA_036652515.1 Oscillospiraceae bacterium | reverse complement strand
CACTTCAAGCCAGGCAATAATGGTAAATGCTGACAGCAACATAAAATCACAGGCAGACCTTGCCGGCAAAACTATCTCCGCCACTGAAGCCACCACAGGCGCAGATGTTGCAAAAGAGATGGCGGAGACACTGGGCGGCGAAACAAAGGCAATCGAGGGAGATATCGATGTTCTCACCGAGAGCTTAAAAGCCGGCGCTATTGCAGCCATCATCGCAGAGCGCCCTGTTATGGAAGCTTACGCAAAAGCCAACAGCAAATTTGTTGTTTTAGATGATATCCTCACCGACGAACAGACAAAAGTTGTAGTTAAAAACGGCAATGAGTTGCTTTTAGCTGCTGTCAATGAAGCTATTGCAGCTTTCAAGACTCAAGAAAATTACGACCAAATAGTTTTAGATTACTTCGGCTAATATTTCAAAATAAGCATTAAAAGGGCTGAAAAGCTCTTTTTTTGCTCTAAAGGACTTAAATATGACAATTTACCAAAAAATATTTACCGGTGCAAATATGCTCTATATGCTGAAAGGCGCCGGTTTTTCCATACTTATCGCCGTGGCGGCTGTTATCGGAGGGTCAATTTTGGGCTTGCTTTCGGCAAGTGCAAAGCTCTCTAAGAGAAAATTTCCAAAGCTGCTCGCCAACGTATATGTTGAAGTTTTTCGTGGCAGCCCTATGATGCTGCAAATAATGTTGTTCTACCTTTGTGGGCCAATCGTCACCAAGGCGCTGTTCAATTTTGTCTACACGCCAAATCCGCTGATTGTGGGTACTTTTGCCGTGGCGATGAACTCTGGAGCGTATATGACGGAGCTTATCCGCTCTGCCATACAGTCCATTGACAAAGGGCAGTGGGAGGCGGCGCAGACCATAGGCTTGACCCACTCACAAACTATGCGTGAGGTCATCATTCCACAGGCATTCAAACGGATTTTGCCCCCCTTTATCAACGAATTTATCATACTGATAAAGGACTCCTCCCTTCTGTCCACCATAGGTGCAGTGGAGTTGCTCAAGAGCGCTCAAACTATCGGCAACAACTATTACAACTACCTTATACCCTTGCTGACGGCGACGGCTATGTATATGGTTATGACTATGACCATATCATATTTTGCTCGCAAATTAGAACGGAGGCTGGCTGAAAGTGATTAAAGCAGAACATATATACAAAAAATTCGGCGGATTACAAGCTCTTAATGATGTGAGCTTAGAAATATCTCAAGGGGAAGTAATCTGTATTATTGGCCCAAGCGGAAGCGGAAAAAGCACCTTTATACGCTGTTTGGACGGCTTAGAACTGCCTGAGGGCGGACGTGTTTTAATCGACGGTCAAGAAATAGACTACAATGACAGCAACGCCAGAACAAAAATGTTGGCACATGTGGGGTTTGTTTTTCAGCATTTTAATCTTTTTCCACATAAAAATGTTTTGGAAAACCTAACCCTCGGACCTATCAAAACCTTTGGGAAAAGCCCTGCCGATGCCGCCGAAAACGGTCGCAGACTTTTAAGACGTGTGGGACTGGAAGAGAAAGCAGAAGCATATCCGGCGCAGCTTTCAGGCGGACAAAAACAGCGTGTTGCCATTGCAAGAGCTTTGGCACAGGAGCCCTCTGTGATTTTATTTGACGAGCCGACCAGTGCCTTAGACCCCGAGATGATAGGCGAGGTGTTGGACGTTATGAAGCAGCTCGCCGACGACGGAATGACCTTGGTGGTGGTGACCCACGAGATGGGCTTTGCCCGAAAAGTTGCCGACAAGGTAATTTTTATGGATCAGGGCGTAATCATGGAGACGGGAACTCCCACAGAAATTTTTGACCACCCACAGTGCGAAAGATTGAAAGAGTTTTTATCAAAGATAATTCACATTTAATAAAGCGATGTGGGGCTGTTTTTTACGCTACTATTAATATTCAAAGAGCTGTATTAATGTAAAAATATCGTTTGCGTTTTACACCCATGTCGATATTAAAGGCAGCTGTACCGAGGGCAAAAGTGGTTTACATTTTTACGCTATTGCTGATATTTAAAGCTGTATTAAAGTAAAAAGATTGTTTGCGTTTTACGCTACTGTCAATATTCAAAGAGCTGTACCAAGTGCAAAATTGTTTACATTTTTACACCTACCGATATTCAAAGCAACCGCTATTAATGGTAAAGGCTGTTATTGGCAAACCTCTACCTAAAATACGAATTTTACAGATAGACAATTTTTAAAAAATCCACCTATCCCAAAATCATTATTCTGCTATTTTTTATAAAAGATAACTCCCCCACATATTAAAAGTTTAGGCAAGAAAGCCTACCCTTAATATGTGGGGGAGAATTTTATTTACTCTTAATTTTTTGAGAGTTGGAAGCTCCTATTTTAAAAAATAAACCCACTTAAAATCCGTCTGTCTTTTAAGCGGGCAATTTTTATAATAAATCTTATTTTTTGCTTTCTCACATAACCAAACAAGCTATGGGATATCCCACAAAGGTGGCTATCACCGCCCCTGAGCTCATAAGCAAAAATCCGTACTTGGCAAAATCCGTGGTAGCGCTCCAGCCGCTGCCTATGGCAAAAACAATAGTTGCCATCGCCGGTGGGGTAGCAAAAGCAAAGGACGCCATCATTCCCACCAAGCTCGCCACCGCTGCCGCATTGACACCGCCGCCTGTTGCCAAGGTTATGGGGAGAGCTATGGCGCAAACCACCGTCACCGTCACCATATTGGAAGAAAAATTCGTTTGAATACACGCCCATAAGATAAACAGGAACACCAACGCTAGCGGCGCTAAAGTCGTGGCGAGGGGGGCGATTTGCTCTCCTATCCAGGCAGTCAAGCCTATCTCCTCATTGGTCATAGCGCTACCTAAAGATAGGGTTGCCGCTACCATTATTAGGCTTGCCCAAGGCACGCCCTTTGAAGTCGCCTCAGAAAAGTTCAGAAGCGGTTTGCCCTCGCAAGTGATTATAGCCATAGCTACCGCCCCTAAAAGCGGAGGCATAGCCGTCCCAAATCCATTTATATAATTGTATACCTGAGGGGCAAAAGGCTTTATAATCCCCGGCACAACCCACAGTGCAACCACTGCGAAAAAAATTATCAGAGAGTATTTTTCACGGTTGTCCATTGGCTCCTGACTATTTTTCAGCTTGGAGACATCAAAGGATTTTATTGCGGATAAATCCGGTTTCAAAATAAATCTAAAAATCAAAATCATCGCCGCCATAGTTATTATCGCCACGGGAACACCCACCGCCATATATGAGGCGTAGCTGATTGCCTGCCCTGTTGCAGTGGTGTAATATCCCATTGCCATAAGTGGAAAAACGTGGGCGACGGGGGTCATACCGGCTGCAATCCCCGACACAAACACCATTCCCAGCATCATCATATTAGCTGTTCGGTCCCCTTTTTCAAGACCTAAAACTCCATAGATTTCTTCTGTAACGGCTATCATAATTACCACTAGTACCGTGGGGGACATAAAAGAGCCTAAGAATAGCACGCTGACAAAATACAAAAGTATGAAGTACCAGGGGCCTTTTTGAGCTATTTTTGTGGACAAAAACCAAATGGCACATCGGCGAATAAAGGGCGTACGGCTGAGAGTATATGTACACATAAAGGTGAACATCAAAAATGAAAAGGTGGAATTTCCCACGCCCTCCGCCAAAATTTTTGATATTTTCATACCCGGAACAAACGCCAGCGCCGCAATACACAGCATACTTGGCCAGTCAATGGAGATGCTCATCCAGAGTATGAGGGAACCGATAAATATCCCCATAACCTGCATTGCCGCCACAGACAATCCTTTTGGGGCAGGCAAATATTTAAAAAACAATATAAAAATAAACGCAACTGCAATTATCGCCCCACGTTTTTTGGAATTTTCTTTGGTCTGTGTCACTTTTTCTCCTTTATGTTGCCCATAGTTTTAGCCTATGGACAAATCCCCCGCCCCTCAAATCTTATACAATTCAAGAGGGAAGGGGCAAAATCAGCCATAGATTTCTCTTTATGATATTACAAAATAATTAAATCTTTTGTGGTTCTGGTCAAGTTTTCTGTTCCATTTTTGGAGATATAAAGCAAATCCTCTATCCTTATGCCAAATTTTTCTTTGATATAAATACCCGGCTCCACGGTGACCACATTTCCAGCCTCCAATATATCAGAAGATGAGGGGGACAGGCTGGGGCCCTCAAAAAGCTCTATGCCGATGCCGTGACCCAAAAAGTGGCGGAAATAATTCTTGTATCCGCTCTCCTCGATATAAAGACGAATTTCTGTGTCCGCCGCCTTGCCCGAAACGCCTTTTTGAATGTATCTCATAGCGATAACCGAGGCGTTTTGAACGATTTTATAGGCATTTTTAAACTCGTCACTGGCGCTTCCCACAGCCAAGGTTCTCGCCATATCGCTGCGATAACCGTTGTAAACCGCACCAAATTCAAGCATGAGGTTGTCGCCTTTTTCTATCTTTTTATCTGTCGCTCTGCCGTGGACAAGGCTTGAGTTGGCGCCTGAAACACAGCAGATATGAAATTTTTCCAAATCCGACCCGTTTTCTAACATAAGCTGAACCAATTTTGCCTGAACCTGTTTTTCGCTCACTCCGGGCTTTATAAATTCAAGCAACTCCTCAAAGCTTTTTTCATTGATTCTCTGGGCGGTTTTTATGTTTTCCACCTCGTCTAAATCCTTGACCATACGAAGCTTGCTCAACTGGCTTTTAAGGGGCAAAACCTTGGCATATATGGCATTTTCAAAGGAGAGATAATCCTCGTGGCTCATCTCTTGGCTCTCTAACAGCAACACTTTTACCTTGTCTGCTTGAATAATTTCGTTGATAAACATAGCATAATCATTGTCCGTATTCACTGTGCGCACCACAAATCCCTGGGGCACAAGCTCTTTCGTGGCAATTTCATCATATCTTTGGTCAACCAAAAAATAGCGGTTGCCATTTCTTGACACCACCACCATACCTGCGCTGGTGGACATACCCGTCAGGTATCTGCGATTGTCCTCGCTTTTTACCACACAGGCATCTGCCTTGATAAGCTCTAAAACTTTGCGGACTCTGTCCGCCCTCGCCTTTAATGAAAACATTCTGCTCCCCCGCTTTTTAAATATTCTATATTTTACACCTTGATAGCTCTTTGCAAATAAAGTATAATATAAATAAGTTCACTTTAATAATGAAATAACAACTTCTATAATACTATATTTTATACTTTTAAACAATAGTATTTTTTTAATTTTACCCAAAATAAATCTATTTTATGGAGAAAACATATGTATCAGTTAGTCACAAACAGAATGTATATGACCCTTTCCAACCCCCGCCTCGCCTCACAGGTGGCGGCATTTAACCTTAGAAACAAGGATATTTTGGCGGACACCGAACCTGTGCGCCCCGATATTTTTTACACTAAAAACGGTCAAAGAAAATTGCTGCGACTTGACTACAAAGATGCTATGCGAGGGGAAGAATTTCGCTACTATCTCACTTTAAAGGGCAGCAAGAACATCATCGGCACAGTATGCCTGTCCTCAATTTTGTTTGGCAGTGTAAAAAGTTGCTTTTTATCTTACAAGATAGATGGCGATTATCGCAATCAAGGGCTTTGCAGTGAGGCGGTGGAGGAGATTATAAATTTTGCCTTCAAAACCTTGCAGCTACACCGAATAGAGGTGTATGTTATGCCAAAAAATTCAAAAAGCTTGAAGATAATGGATAAATTCCATTTTTCCCAAGAGGGTCTGTCAAAGCAGTGCCTTGAGGTGAATGGCAGGTGGGAAGACCATTACCGATATGCCCTGTTAAACCCCGACAAAAGTCTTTTTGAATGATATATTATACTTTAAAATAAATTATAAGTCGCTCATAAAGCGGCAAAGGAGGATTTTATGACTATTATTGATACTGCTGGATTTGAGGCAAACAGCATAACTGACGGCCCGGGCTTGCGTTTCACCGTTTTTGCTCAAGGCTGTGTCCACAATTGTGAGGGTTGTCACAATCCGGAAACCCACGCTTTTGGTATCGGCACAAAATACGATGTAAAGGATATCGTCGCTATGGTGAAGAAAAACCCCATAGCCAAGGGGGTTACTTTTTCAGGGGGAGAGCCCTTTTGCCAAGCCGAGGGTTTTTATGAGCTATCAAAATTGTTAAAGGCAGATGGTTATGAGTTAGCGGCATATTCCGGCTTTACCTATGAACAGCTAACCGCCGATAAAGACAGC
>JAVVVT010000103.1:0-6275 GCA_036652515.1 Oscillospiraceae bacterium | reverse complement strand
ACCACCCATGTGAGCTTTGATGCAAAGCACCTTTTCCCAAAGGGTACCGTTATTTTACACGGGATAAAAACCTTTGAAAAGGAACGCATTGACCTGGCGATAATCTATGCGGCAAGTGTTCTCATAGAAAAATGTGAGGTTTTAAAGCCTGTTTTTATGGAGGTTATCGAGGGCAAAACCGACATTCTCTACCCTGTGGAAAACTGCGAGTACATTCAGTGTCAAGGATATGTCTCCTGGATACAAAACAACCGAGTGATAATCGGCAACCGTACTCTTATGGAAAAATTCGACATTGCTATGCCCCCCCTCACTTTGGAGGCCGGGTTTATAAATCAAGGCAGAAAGCCTGTTTATTTGGCAGTGGGCGGTAAACTTTTCGGTATGTTTGTGCTTAGTTATTCCGGCGATGAGATAGTAAAAGAGAACTTGGACAAGTTGATTTCAAAGGGGGTCAACATCATATTGACTTCAAGCGATTTCAATATAGATGCTTCTTTGGTGGAAAAAATCTACCATATACCCACGGACACGGTTCAGGTGCTCAACCAAAACGAGAGCACGCTTTTGTCCTCTTTCACCGATTATTCTATCACCAGTGAGGCGTGTGTGGCTCATCTTGACAGCCTTCACTCCTTGGTTTGCGGATTTTGCGGTGCCGAGAGCGCACGAACTGCCGAGACAATATGCGCAGTTATTCAGACGGTGAGCGTGGCGATAGGGGCTATTTTAGCTTTGATTTTCACCTACTCACAGACTCTCAGCCACCTGCCTCTGCCCTCAATACTTCTTCTCAGCTTCGGCTGGATGGGGCTATCCATAATGGGCGCATTTGCAAAAAAATATTAAAAAAAGCAGAGCGAGTTTGCCAATTACGGTAAACTCGCTCTTAATATTATGGTTTAAAATAACTCTAAGATAAATGTTGGGATAATCAGAGGGTAGCGCTTTTAAAATGAAAACTTCAAGTAATCCTTAAATTTTTATAAATTTATTAACTCCGTGGAGATATTTAAAATAACCATAAGGCTAACAATTTTTTAAAACTTAGGGGGAATTTATCAGCTGTGTGAAGCCTCAAGATTTTCGCCCTCCACGGGGATATTTTCTTGACCATTCATAGAATAAATGAACTCCGCACTCAAAACACTGCCGTCTTTTAGGCTTAATCCGGGCATAATAACCGCCGTTTTTTCCCCATAAGTGACAGTCATTTGGGCGGAGGGTATTATATCGCTCACATTGCAGGTGAGTAAAATCGGCTTGTCTGTGTTTATCAGCTCTTCTTTTATGGCAAGCTCGCCCTTATCGTCCATAACCACTGCGTTTATGACAATCTTGGTTCCCTCATATTTTGGCAGCAAAAGATATAGCTCGTCCCCGTTTTCAGTGGCGATTTCTGCCACATCTTTAGGCCAGTTGCCCTCTATATCCTTAAATATGGTTTCGCCCAAAGTCTTTTTTGCTCTCTCAAGCCCGTCCCCCGCTCTGCCTAAAAACACAATCGCCGCAATATCCGTGGGGCTGTCGTTTTCAATGGTATAAAATTCGTTGAGCTTTTCAGTCTTTCCACCACAGGCGGTAAAAAATATAAGTGTCACAGCACACAGGCACAAAATAACCTTTTTCATAATCTCTCCTTCGTCTCACTATAAAAGCGTGATTTGATATTATGTTAGCATAAAAAAATTATCTTGTAAAGTTTAATAAAATATTTTATATGGGTGAAACTGTCAGTGGACAATCTTTTTTTCATATTCCAAAATAAGGTTTTGAAAGCCCTCTTCTCCCCTTAAAAACTCCCACTGGGGGGAAGTTTTTAACTCGCTCAATATGCCGCTCAAGAATGGTGCAGAAAAATCCGCCCCCTCTTTTGTGGGAATATGGCTGTATAATGGGGATTTATTCATCTGATAAGGGCTTATTAAGGCTTTCAGCAATTTTTCTGAATACTCAAGGGAAGCCTTCACATTTTGCTCCCCCACAGCCACCTGAAGCAGCGGCAAAACGCCGTTGTATTCCCACAGCCCGAAGATATGAGCGCTCTTTTGGGCGATGTGGGCTATCTCATAGGCGGCTTGAACCCTGCCCTCTTTCAGGGCAATATCTATCATATTTATCAAAATTGACTGGCTGTTATTTACCTGTGCCAAAAGCTCGCCCTCCAAGAGCTTTGATGCCTCGTTTAAATTATTTTGCCCTATGAGGGCGCTTATCTGCAATTGTTTTTTGTCCACAGGAGGTTTTGGGGGCAAAAGGTCAATCATCTCCTGTGCCTTTTCATAATTTTTGCTCTTGATAAATTTAGATGCCAGCATAAATTTTGCCCTGTCCGCAACATTTTTATCCCCGCAATCGGCACAGCGCATATAAAGGCTGTTTATCTTTTCTTGCCACCCCTCGCCCTCCTCTTTTTCTAAGGGCGACATCGCCAAAGCGCCGTCTAAAATCACCGCCATAGTCTGCAAAAGTGTCCAGTTAGAGGGGTATTGTCTGATTTTTTCCATTGTGATTTCATACCCGAGACAAAATCCCTCTTTTTGAATTATGTCGCTCACCTCGTTTGCAAAGTTGCCGATTTCACGGTCTGTCAGCTCCTCTTCAAAGCTTAAAAGTGTGTTTAAATCGATTTTCAGCAGTCGTGCAAGGGGCGAGAGCAGCGTGATATCGGGATAGCTCACCGCCTTTTCCCATTTGTTCACCGCCGGCGTGCTCACCCCTAAATACTGTGCGATTTGTTCTTGGGTGTAGCCTATCTCAACCCTTTTTTGCTTTAAGATTTCACCTATCATCATTATTTTTTCCCTCCACCGATTAAATTCTTGCCCTAATGATAACATTTTTTCTCTGATGGCACAATTGAGCGATTATTAATTAATGATTAAAAATATTAACTTATGGTTATGTTATATAAAAAGCGCATATGGATTTTAAAATCTCCATACACGCTGTTTTTTACTTAATATTAGGTGCTTGCCTTGGGGTAAATCCCTCAAAAATCGGAATATTCCCCTCATTTATCGCCGTATCAAGCTCTTCTTGGGTGCGTATAGTCCAGCTCACCCCTGTGATTTTAAAGAGCTTTTTGCAGATAACATTGCTCAAATTCCCCCGGCTTGAAAAGTTGTATGCTATAAAATCCGGTCTTGTAAAAAGGTTGCCTATCAGGTATGTGAGGGCAAAATCCGCCCAAAATCCCTTGCCTGATTTATGGTGTAAAAAATCCGCCGAGAGCTGGCCACGCATCACCGATGGGCGATTTTTTTTAAACCACTCCACACATCGAGGGTCAAAACTTTCGATACAATAATCCCCTTTATATTCATCTAACATCTCCGCCACCTTGCAGCAAAGCTGATGACTGTTGCCTTTATAGCTCTTGAGCTCCACGATTAAGGGGGTTTTTTCGCTGAAAATTTTCAGCACCTCTTCAAAGACGGGGATAGTCTCCTTTGTGCCCTCCAAAAAGCAGTTTTTCAGCTCCTCTCGGCTCAGGTCCTCCACCACGCCCTCCCTGCCGGTTATCCGTTTTAAATCAGAATCGTGTATAACCCCTAAGGTGCCGTCCTTTAAAAGATGGACATCAAGCTCCGCACCAAAGCCGTTTTCCACACTGCGGCGAAATGCCCCCAGGCTGTTTTCCGGTATGCTCCCTTTTTCATAGCAGCCCCTGTGGGAGAACAAAACCCCTTGAAATTTAATTAAATTTTCATTGCCGTTTCTGCCTTTTAGGCAAAATAAATAAAGCAAAATTATTAAAATTATAACTATAACAACTATTTTCATCTAATATTTCTCGATTTTCATAATATTTTATTTTTATTATAACAGCTATCCAGGTTCAAGGCAAGGCGGTAGAGTTTATATCACAATAAAATTTGACCCCTTTCCAACGCTGAAATCAGCCGTAAAGTATCACAATAAAATTATTAAGTGGCAACCTCTTGCAATCAAAGGCGGATTACCCTATAATTTAAAGATGAGCTAATAATCGCTATTGAATAGCAAAAGGAGAACAAATTGGTATTATTGACAGCCACAGGACTTTACAAGTCGTACACCCAGCGCCAGCTGTTAGAGGACGGCTTTTTATCCGTTGAGAGCGGAGATAAAATCGGAATAATCGGAGTGAATGGCACAGGCAAAACCACTCTTTTGCGTATTCTCGCCGGAGAAGAAACCGCCGATGAGGGCAAAATAACAAAGTCGAACGGGCTCCGTGTGGGTTATTTACAGCAAAACCCCGTCTTTCCACCAGATGCCACAATCCTTGAACAGGTGCTTTCGGGGGTCAGCCAAAAGGCGAGGGACACCAAGGAATACCAGTGTAAATCAATCTTGACCAAGTTGGAATTGACGGATTTTGAGGCAAAAATCCACACCCTTTCAGGGGGACAGCGTAAGCGTGTGGCTTTGGCGAGCGCCTTGGTGAGCGAGGTTGAGCTGCTTATTTTAGACGAGCCCACCAACCATATTGACAGCGAGATGGTGTCTTGGCTGGAGGAATATTTGAAGAATTACAAGGGCGCACTGATAATGGTCACCCATGACAGATATTTTTTAGACCGAGTGACAAATCGCATTGTGGAGTTAGACAAGGGAAAACTTTTCAGTTATTCCTGCAACTACACCAAGTTTTTACAGTTAAAAGCCCAGCGTGAAGATATGGCGGCGGCAAATGAGCGCAAAAGACAGAGCCTTATCCGCAAAGAGGTAGAGTGGATTTTACAGGGGCCCTGTGCCAGAGGGACAAAGAGCCAGTACCGCATCGACCGCCTTGAAAAATTGAAAAATCAAAGCGTGAATTTAGAGAAGAGCAGCGTAGAATTATCCTCCATAAAAAGCCGTTTAGGGCGCAAAACCATTGAGATACAGGATATTTCCAAAGGATATGGGGATAAAAAGCTGTTTGAGGGTTTCTCCTACAACCTTCTGAGAGATGATAGGATAGGGATAATCGGCTGTAATGGCGCCGGAAAATCCACCTTTTTGCGTTTGATTATGGGGCTGGAAAATCCCGACAAGGGAGAAATCTCCCTGGGTGAGACTGTAAAAATCGGTTATTTTTCTCAAGAATGTGAGGATATGTCCCCCACAATGCGCCCCATCGACTATGTAAAAGACGTTTCCGATGCTATCCAAACCGTGGACGGTGTCCTCTCCGCCACCCAAATGTTAGAGAAATTTCTCTTTTTTGCCGACCTGCAATACACCACAATTTCACGGCTTTCAGGGGGCGAGCGCAGACGGCTGTACCTGCTTAAAATTCTTATAAGCGCCCCGAATATCCTGATTTTAGATGAGCCGACAAATGATTTGGACATTGAAACCCTCACAATTTTAGAGGATTACCTGTCCACTTTCAGCGGCGCTGTCCTTATGGTCAGCCACGACAGATATTTTTTAGACAAGAGCGCATCAAAGATATTTTCTTTTGAAAATGGTGGAATAAAAATTTACAACGGCGGTTACACCGACTATTTAATTCAAAAAGAGGAAGAAGAAAAGCCGACTAAAAAGCCGGCGGAAGTAAAACAGACACCCGTCCGAGAAAAATCTCAAAAAGTGAAGTTTAGTTTTAATGAAATGCGTGAATTTGAGACCATAGATGAGGACATCGCCGCCCTTGAAGAAAAAATCGAAAAGATAGATGCCGAGTTTGCTCTGTCCGCCAGCGATTTTGTGAAATTGCAGGAGCTGACGGAGGAAAAAGAGGATACCCAAAGGCAGTTAAATCACAAATTAGAGCGCTGGGTCTATCTAAACGAGTTAAATGATACCATAAATGGGGCGGATAAATAGCGCCCAACGAATTAACCGATGCCATAAACGGGGCGGATAGATAACGCCCAACGAATTAACCGATGCCATAAACGGGGCGGATAGATAGCCAGTGAGTTGCTACCGCCCATGTTCTTGCCGTCAAAAATCAGATAGCGCCCTCAAGAGGAGTGTCCCCAAAAAGTTATACAGTCGATATACTGTAAATAGAGATTGAGGTGCAGTTCATAGGTTTAAGGGGGCTACTCACCTTTTAATTTTATTTGTGTATTTATGTGAGCTCACCCACTGTTTTTGTGAATTTATGTAAGCTACCACTGCTATTTTTAAGTTATATGCGCCGACCACCGCTATTTGCGATTATATAAACCTCCCACTGCTTTATATCAAAACATTTGCCCTTAAACTATTGTAAGATTAGCCCCGTACCTGCTTTTTTCCTCATCATTCAGCTTGACGCACAAGGTTTTATCCCCCTCATTATTCGGGGATAA
>JAVVVT010000102.1:0-6289 GCA_036652515.1 Oscillospiraceae bacterium | reverse complement strand
AATCTGCGAGAGCGCCGGCACCCAAACCGAGGACGCTTTCACTATGAAAAAATACTCGGAGAGCCTTGAAAAAGGCGGCGAAATCCATAAATAAACCCGGGCGAATTAAATTCATATCCATACAGCAAGGGCTGTTTTGAATAAAAAATAAATATTTTTAAAGGAGTTTGTACATAATATGCAGAACAGAGTAGAAAATTTAGTCAAATTGTCAGCTCAAAACCCTGATTTTCAGGGGGCACTTATCACAAGTCCACAGAACCGTTTTTACCTTTTGGGTATGCGTTCCTCCGCAGGCACCACCATTATTTTAAAGGACGCCGCCTACTTTATCATCGATTTCCGCTATATTGAGTTGGCTCAAAAGACCGTCAAAGACGCACAGGTCATATTGCAGGACAAATTATACGAGCAGATAAACGAGATTTTGGCAAAGCACAATGTGAAGAACCTTTGGGTAGAACAGAGTATGACCGTAGGCACTTTAAACGATATGCAGTCAAAATTAAACGCCAAATTGGTGGACGTAAACCCTCTTAGCGCCACCCTTGAAGAGCTGAGAAGCATAAAGAGCAAAGAGGAATTGGAGATAATCAAAACCGCTCAAAAGTTCACAGATGAGGGATTTGCCTACATCTGCACACAGTTAGCGGCAGGTCAAAAAGAGCGTGATATGGCAATCGAGCTTGAGACTTATATGAGAAAACAAGGCGCCGACGGTCTGTCCTTTGACACGATTTAGTCAGCGGCAAAAACTCCAGCCTTCCCCACGGTGTCCCGGGGGATAAAATCATAGAAAAAGGCGATTTTATCACTATGGACTACGCTGCGGCATACGGCGGATATTGCACCGATATGACCAGAACCGTCGCTATCGGTCACGCTACCGACGAGATGAAAGAGGTCTACGCCACAGTTTTGCAGGCACAGCTTTTGGCTCTTGATTACATCAAAGAGGGCGTGGTTTGCGGCGACGTGGACAAGGTGGCAAGAGATTATATCTATTCAAAAGGATATGAGGGCTGCTTCGGTCACGGCTTGGGTCACAGCGTGGGTATTGATATTCACGAGAGCCCAAGATTTTCAATCGGCCATCAGGCACTCCTAAAAGAGGGTATGGTTATGACCGTTGAGCCGGGCATATATCTGCCTGAAAAATTCGGCGTGAGGATAGAGGACACAGTTTATGTGACGAAAAATGGTCTCGTAAACTCCGCTCACAGCCCAAAAGAGTTAATTATCCTTTAATTTAAAGCGTTTGAGACAAATTTGCTATTGAAAAATTGTCCGTTATACTGTAAAATTATAAGGTAACAGATAAATTTAAATTTAGGTTGTAAAAACCTTGGAGGTTATTTATGGTAGTAGCTGGCGATTTTCGCAATGGCGTAACATTTGAGCATGACGGAAACGTGATGCAGGTTATTGAATTTCAACACGTCAAACCGGGCAAGGGCGCTGCGTTTGTGAGAGCAAAGGTGCGCAATGTCATCACAGGCAGTGTTATTGAGAGAACATACAATCCATCAGACAAATTCCCACAGGCATTTGTGGACAGACGTGATATGCAGTTTCTTTATGAAGAGGGCGACCTTTGCTATTTTATGGACGTGGAAACTTATGACCAAATCCCTGTAAATGCAAGAGCATTGAGCGACTCTTTCAAGTTTGTCAAAGAGAATGAAGTTGTTAAAATTCTCTCTTACAAAGGCAGTATTTTCGGCATTGAGCCACCTAACTTTGTGGTGCTCAAAATCGTAAAAACAGACCCCGGCTTTAAGGGCAACACAGCGACCAATACTTTGAAACCCGCAATCTTGGAAACAGGGGCGGAAATCAGAGTGCCATTGTTCATCGACGAGGGCGAAGAAATTCGCATCGACACCAGAACAGGCGAATACATGGAACGTGCATAAATAATTTATGTGCATATAGAAAGGGAGGACTATCACTATGATGTCTCTTACAGAAAAATTAGCATACATCAAAGGTCTTTGCGAAGGGCTTGAGCTGGAAGGTACAACTAAAGAGGGTAAAGTTCTCTTGGCGTTGGTTGACCTACTTGACGATGTCACAGACACAGTCAGTCAGGTTGAGAGCGACGTTGACCAGATTTTCGACGAAATCGATGCCATTGACGAAGATTTGACAGACGTTGAGGACGCACTTCTCTACGACGACGACGAGGATTATGACGATGACGAATGTGATTGCGGTCATCATCACGGCGACGACGAGGACGAAGATTGGAACGAAGACGAGGACCCTATTTATGAAATCACCTGCCCAAATTGCGGCGAAGTGGTCTGCATGAACGAGGATATGCTCTTCAGCCCGGACTGCGCTTGTCCAAAATGCGGCACAAGCTTTGAAATCGATTTTGATGACGAAGATTGTGATTGCGATTGTGACGATTGCAAAGACAAAGAATAATAGGAATTTAAAATAAGACGACCGCACTGTGATGTAAATTACAGTGCGGTCTCTTTTTGTTGTGCTTTTTGGTAAGGTTTAAGGGCGAGTTTTTAGGGTTAATTTTTTAGGAAAACCTTTATGGTAGGATAGTTTAGGGTTATTGTGCATTGAGTTCGCCCTTGGAAAGGTCTGCTTTGGAGTGGGAATATTCTTGAGTTGTTATGTATGAGGTTCGCACTTGGAAAACCTTTTTAGCGGGTTGATTTTTAGGCTTGAATATTTAGGGCTTGAATTTTAAAATATCCTTATCCAACATCTTGAATATTCCCCCAAAATTCAGCTGCTCTCAATCCTCCAAAAGTTGGCTTACTCCTCCTCTAAATCGGGTTTAAAGTCCTTCGGGGTGGGGCAGATATATCCGTCGGGGACATTCTTTTTATGTTCCGCTTTGGCTAAATGGATAATTTCGGGGTTGTCGATTGCCTTTAGTGCCGTCAATGCCATAACTTTGGCGGCGACAATCACGCCTTTATGGGCGGCGGAGGTGGCACCCTGAGCTGTCATCTGCCAGGAGTGCCCCGGAGTGCCAAGAGCAACTGTCGCCACTCTGCACTGGGCGGTTGGACAGCAATAGCTCACGTCGCCCACGTCCGTTGAGCCCGGGTCGGCAGGCTCCGGGCAGTGCTTGTAGGAGGGGACTAAGTTGTCCATATAAACGTCATCGTAGGCGCTCTCCTCCACATCGTTGCGCTTGGCACATTCGGCTTTTGCCAAAAGCAGCTCCGATTTATCAAAGGTGGCGGCATATTTTTTCGCCAATTCCAATTCATCTTTTGTGAACTTAGGTGCGCCCACCTCCTTGAAGCAGTCGCTCATAACTTCCCCCAAAGTTTTGTTTGGTATGTAATCGGACAGCCCGTCCATAGTGCAAATCTCTAATCTTGTGCCTGTCATAAGGGCTGCGCCACGGGCGATATCATAGACACGGTCGCTGATTTCAAAAGCTTGAGATGCCTTTGGAGCACGGACAAAATAGTAGGTGCAGGCGTAATCTTGAACCACGTTAGGGGCTTTTCCACCTGCGTTAAGGTAAGAATAATGTATCCTCGCCTGAGGCACTATATGCTCCCTTAAATAGTTCACCCCCACGTTCATCAGCTCACAGGCGTCTAAGGCGCTTCTGCCTAAATGCGGTGATGCCGCTGCGTGGCTGGTGCGTCCGTAAAACTTGAATTTTATGCTTATGTTCGCCAAAGAGCCGCTTCCCACGATTTTGTTGCTATTGCCCGGGTGCCAAGTGAGACAGATATCCATATCGTCAAACAGTCCGTCACGAGCCATAAAAACCTTGCCGCTGCCATTTTCTTCCCCCGGACAGCCGAAAAGGTAGATTTGAGCGCCCACGGAATTTTCTTGGCAATATTTTTTAAGACCTATCGCCGCTCCCAAAGCTCCGGCGCCTAAGCTGTTGTGACCACAGCCGTGACCGGCATCTCCGCTCTCGTGACCCTCATCGGGGCGTTTTTCTGTGGCGCCACACTTTTGGCAAAGGCTGGGGAGAGCATCGTATTCCGCCAAAAATCCGATTTTAGGACCCTTTGCGCCCCACTTGCTCACAAACGCCGTGGGTATGCCGCACACTCCGTTCTCGGTGGTAAATCCCTCTGCCTCCGCCGCCTTTGACAGAGCCAAAGCAGAGCGGTTTTCTTTGAAATAGACCTCGCTATAAGACCAAATTTTGTCATTTACATCGCTGATAACCGGCTCAAAGCCATTGATATTCGCCATTAATTTTTCTTTATTGTACATTTTCAAAATCTCCTTAGTTAATATATATTCACAGTATACTCCTGTAAAAGAAAGATTTCAAGATAAATATACAACTTTTATGGATATGTACAACATAGGCTCTAAAAAGACACTTTGTTTGTGAGCTTTGTCAAATTATTTCAGCTTATTTTTCCCCTGGGCTGATTTTAGGTGAATATATTTGTCACGAGTGGCAAGACCACCTCGGATATGCCGCTCACGTTTGTTCTTTTCAAGCACCGTTGCCACCTGCCTGTACAAGGTTAAATTTTCGCTTTTTAGCTTGACCGTCAGGTCTTTGTGGGCTGTGCTCTTGCTCACCCCAAAAATTTTTGCCGCCCCCCTCACCGTGTCGCCGCTCTCCGCCACATACCTGCCGATTGCCACCGCCCGCTCACCCCCAAGGTCGATAAAATTGCCCTGCTTGTTCATTCTGCCACCTCAATTGCCCTTTAATATGTAAGAGTTTTATTAAATACTATGCGGACAAGCGGAAAATATTCTTAAAATAAGGGCAAGGGAGATAATTAGTATTACAGCTTAAGTAGGCAAATAAATATAAAACAGGGATATCCACAGATTAATGGATATCCCTGCTCGCTATAACTGCATTATTGTTTTGTATAAATCATCAAAAAATTTTATATTTTCGGGGCTTTCAGATAAGGCGGACATATAGCTGTCCACGTCGGAATATTTGACAGTTAAAAATTCATTGAAAAATGTTTCGCCACGCTTTATATTTTCAGGCTCCGGTATGTATATATTACCCTTTAGCTTTTTATTTGTGAAGAAAAAAATAATTGGCACAAGGTCATCATATTGGGCTATTTTTAATTCACGGGAGAGGTAGGCATAAGTTTTTATAAATTTCCTATTTATATCTACGAACTTACCTGTGTCGTGGTCGTCATTGTATTTGATTTCCAGGTAATATATTTTATTGGTAGATTTATCTTTAAAGAGTAAATCAATATCATGTTTAAAACTGTTTAGGTTTGTGTCTGTGTCAGAAACTATCTTTTGCAGCAGAAGTGGAAACTCTGTTTTTATGTCAATATTGCTGTATTGACATTCTGAGATATAGCTATCAATCAGGGCATCATTGGCGGCTGAGAGAGTGAAGGAGTTGCTTTTTTCTCCGCTGTACTCAGAGAGTATTTGATATCTGCCATCATTTGCTATTATTAACGACATAAGCACTTCTATAAAATTTCCAAACTGAATGTTCATACTTTGCAGTATGCCACCTAAAATGCGATATTTTTGCGGTATAAAATGTATTTTCACATCGTGCTTAGATTTTAGCTTCTCCAACTTTTCAGAGCTTCCGGAGTTTTTTATGATTTTAAGTACGGCACTGTTAATCAAATATTCTATCTCACTGTTCATTTATAGCCCCTCCCTCACATACCGATATCTCAACTCATCTATTGGTGTCAAAATATTGTTGTTTTTTACATAAAAATAATTCCAGCCATTATAATTCGTTTTACCAAGAACCTTGGCGCTCATTTTATGAATAGAGAGGGTATCCTGTTCATCACTTACATTCCCATTATCTGACACAGTGCAGATTGCCTGTCCATTTTTGTCATAAAGAGCCTCGCCCACAGAAATATACCCGGCTGCAATCAAGTCTTTCATAGGCACTTTTGGGGGCTTAACTTCAAGGGAAAGAAGCTCAATATCAGACGGGGCGATGGCGGTATTATGGATTCGTGTTTGAGCAATGGCAATATATTCGGCTTCCTTTTCTATGCCTATAAAATGCCTGCCCAGCCTTTTTGCCACTGCGCCTGTGGTGCCTGTACCAAAAAATGGGTCTAACACAAGGTCATCTGGTTTTGTGGAAGATAGAATGATTTTATATAAAAGCCTTTCAGGCTTTTGCGTGTTGTGGGCTTTTTTGCCATTATCACCTTTAATTCTTTCCCCACCAATACAGATAGATATGTTCCAAACGCTCTTATCCTGCTTATCACCATTTAAAAACTTCATAGTTTTGTAATTGAATGTGTATTTTGAGCTCTTGCTTTTGCAACACCAAAGAAGTGTCTCGTGA
>JAVVVT010000101.1:0-6377 GCA_036652515.1 Oscillospiraceae bacterium | reverse complement strand
GCGCTCACCCAGTTTTCGCCGTAGTTTTTGCTGTTTCTGTACCCTGTGACAATCTCATAGCCGTCGCTGAAGGTGCGGTTCATCTCTAAGACAAAGTTTTCACTTAATACGTTGTCGGCATCGAAGACAAAATAGCCCTCAAAGCTGTCAGCCGGGTAATCCTCTTTTATGTTGTTCAGCAAAAAGTTAAGCGCATATCCTTTACCCACAAGGGAGGGATTGTTGCGTGTGTACACCTTGGCACCTGCCCTTTGGGCTATGAGTGCGGTGTTGTCCGTGCAGCCGTCCGCCACCACAAAAATTGTGATGAGCTTCTCGGGGTAGTGCTGAGATTTTATGCTCTCGATTAAGTTTGCGATGACAGCCTGTTCGTTTCGGGCACAGATAAGTACCGCATATCTATGGAGGCGCTCATCTTTGTGGGGCTTTGCCTTTTTGAAAAATGGCACAAGGACAAAGAACAACTGATAAGAGTAGCAAGCTACAAATATAAGTGATATCAAATAGTTAAAGTATTTTATAAATTCCATTTATTTCTCCTTTTCATCATACATCTGAGCTGTTATGTTTAAGAATTATATTATATGATGCCAAGCCTATAAGGCTTATAAGCCCCGTGAGGGCAAAAACCCAAAACGCAAAGCTGTAATTTTGCCCTCCTATGGCAGAGCCGCCGATGGTGGAGGTGATGACCGAGGGTATTCTCGCTATGGTGGATATGCCAAGCCAGTGGAAAAGTTTCATCTTGGTAAGACCTATAAAATATGAGAGAAGGTCTTTTGGCGTGCCGGGGATAGAGAAGATGATAAAGACCAAAAGGTTTAAGTTTTTGTGTTTTTTTAAAAAGCTTATCTTATCTATATCTTCCTGTTTGAAGAAAACCCTAAGTATTTTAACGCCCAAGGCTCGGACTATCCCGAAGATTATAAAGCTGCCCAAGAGCGTGCCTATAAGGCAGAGCACAGTCCCCTCAACTGCGCCAAATGCGTAGCCGGCACTGATTTCCAAAGGCTCACCGGGGATTATGGCAATCACCACCTGTAAGCACATCATCGCCACAAATGCCACCCTGCTCAAGACCTTGTTCTCCCCAACCCATTGCCGAAAGAGCTTGGTGTCCCCCACAAATTCAAGGATTGGCTTGCCTAAAAAATACCCCAATGAGATAAATATGGCTGAAGATATCACCAAGGCAAGGACAAGGTAAAACTTGCTTAGAGGCTTGTCCTTTATTTTATTTAAAAAATTATCGTTCATTCTGCTCCATTTCCTTAAGATTTATAAAAGTGTAGGCTGTGTCAATTGGCAAAAGTATGTCAGATGGCATCAAAAATCAAGCTTACCTTGAAAAGGTCGCCGTCTATATTAATGTGCATATCCCCGTGAAGAATTTCCGTCAGACTGCGGGCGATGGACAATCCCAGACCGCTGCCCTCGGTGTTTCTGCTGGAGTCCCCACGGACAAAACGCTCCATCAACTCATCAGAGGAGATGTTTAGGCGATACTTTGACACATTGCGAAAGGTGATAATAGTCTTGCGCCCGTGTTTTGAAAGGTCGATATAAACCCTTGTGTTCTCTTGAGAATACTTGCAAATATTCCCTAAAAGATTGTCGAATATCCGCCAAATGATTTTTCCGTCGGCGAGTATGTAAACCTCATCTTCAGGACAGGTGAGAATGATGTCAAGGTTTGATTTTGCAGACTTCTCTGTGTACTCCGCAATGGCTTGATTTATCAATATCCCAAGACCTGTGGAGGAAAGCTGTACCGTGATGTTGCCGGTGGACGCCTTTGAAGCCTCCACTAAATCATCAATCAATTTTTTTAATCTCATAGATTGTCTTGACAAAACTTCAATATAGTCTTTTAAAGGCTGCTGGGTTATCTCCTCTTTTTGCATCAGGTCCACATAGTTTATTATGGAGGTCAACGGGGTTTTTATATCGTGGGACACGTTTGTTATGAGCTCGGTTTTAAGCTTTTCGCTCTTGAGCTGTTGCTCCACAGCCTTTGAGACCGCCGTGCCGATGTTGTTCAGCCCCTGTGCCTGCTCATAAAAGGTTTTTGGCATTTTATAATCGTCGATTTTATAAGAGGTGTCACCGCCGGATATCTTTTCTATGCCCTTGCTGATCTTGTCGATACTAATAAGATTTCTGAACAGGAACAACGATATAAAGCCCACCTCAAAGCAGCGGTACATAAGATATAATCCGGTGTTATAGGGCAATGAAAGCGCCAGCATCACTAATTCCATAGAAAAAAGTGCGGCAATTAGCAGCAAGGTTTTCCAAAAAATCGATATATTTTTGGTGTAATAATTCAGCTGGCGATGAAGATGTTTTAATATTTTCACCAAGAGAACCAATAGGCGATAGGCAATAGTATTAGTAAAAACAGTGTGGGTTTTAATTCTCACCGATAGGGTTATAAAGAAAAAAATACTGAAAAAGTATATGGCAGAAAGGCATAGAAAAATAGCTATGAGAGAATATGCAATAGACTCTAACCAGTTTAAAAAAAACATTAAAATCCAAAAGTCAAAAAACAGATAAACATCAAAAGGTATCTTGTCAAAAGGATTTAATCTGACCTCATCGCTCCCCCCGTAATAGCCGGCGCTACACATTATGGTGGCAAACAAAGCTATTGAGACCCCTGAGCTCAAGATAAAAATCGGCATATTATACATACTGCTCATTATAAAGGGCGGTCTTTGAATGAGGAGTATACAGGCGCACAGCCCTAAACTTGACCATAGTGCGCTTATGAGAAACCCTCGAACCAAGCCACTTTTTAAAGTCTTATTCATTCTTACCCTCCATCTTGTACCCGTGCCCCCAAACCACTTTTAAATATTGGGGCTCCGCCGGGTTTATCTCTAATTTTTCACGCAGGTGACGGATATGTACTACCACCGTGTTCTCCGCCCCATAGGGTGGGTCGTTCCAAACTTTGGTGTATATCTCTTTTGGAGAAAACACCTTGTTGGGGTTTAGCATCAAAAGGCGCAGTATCTCAAATTCCGTGGGGGTGAGATTGACGGGTTCAGCGTCCCGATAGACGGTCTTTGACTGGTTGTCCAGCGATATGCCCCCTATGGTAATCCTCTCCTCCTTTTGGGTGTTGCCCCCCAAGGTCATATATCTCCTCAGCTGGCTTTTGACTCTCGCTTGAAGCTCAACGGGGTTAAACGGCTTTGTTATATAGTCGTCGGCGCCCATATTAAGCCCTAAAATTTTGTCGGTATCCTCGCTCTTTGCCGACAGTAAAATCACCGGAATATTATACTCCTCCCTAATTTTTGAAAGGGTGGAGATGCCATCTAAATTCGGCATCATTATATCCATGAGCACTAAATGAATTTCATTTTTTGAAATTATCTCCAGCGCCTGATTACCGTCATAGGCGGATAGAGTGTTATAGTCCTCACCTGAAAGATATATCTTGAGGGCGTTCACAATATCTTTTTCATCATCGCATATCAATATGTTGTACATCACTCTGCCTCCGTGTTTATATTATCCAACATTTACAATTAAGATTATACATTAAAAATTATTAAGATTTCATTAAATTACCATAACTGATGTGTCACAGTAGAAAATAATCAAAAAAAATAGGTGAATTACGCCCCAAAAGACATAAAAACCTATTTTTTATAATATCACTAAAACTCTTTGACCATCATTTTTGCCGCCTTATAAACATCGCCACAACCTAAAGTTATGATTAAATCTCCGCTTTGGGCGTTTTCTTTGCAGTAGTCTACCACACCTCTAAAGCCCTCAAACCATACGCTGTCCGGCACTAATTTTGCTAAATCCGAGGTGTAAATGCCGATAGTGTTCACTTCACGGCTACCCATAATCTCGGTCATTACCACCTTGTCGGCTAACTTTAAACTCTGGGCAAATTCGTTGAGCAGCATTTTTGTGCGTGTGTAGGTAAAGGGCTGAAAAACCGCCCAAACACGTTTGAAGCCCATATCCTTTGCCGCCTTAAGGGTGGCGGTTATCTCCTCTGGGTGGTGGGCGTAATCGTCGGCGATTGTTATGCCGTTCACCGTGCCTAAAATCTCAAAACGTCTGCCGGCTCCCCCGAAAGCGTTTATCCCGTCTTCAATATCGCAAACTTCCACCCCGGACATATGACAGGCGGCGAAGGAGGCGAGGGCATTGTAGATATTGTGTCTTCCCGGGATTGAAAGATGTACAGTTGAGATGATATTTCCCTTGTATTCCACATCAAAACTGTAAAAACTCTGATGTTCTTTTCTTATATCCACACCACGGTAATCACAGGGCGTCTCAATGCCGAAGGTGGTTATTGGCACCTGCATATCTTTTATCACCTGAGTGGTGTTCTCGTCATCGCCGTTTATCAAAATACTGCGTGAAGACAGGGCACAAAACTTTTTAAAGGAATTTTGAAGATTTTCAAAGGTCTTGAAAAACTCCAAATGGTCGTGGGCGATATTTAAAACAATCGCCATAGAGGGGGACAGCTCCAAAAAGGTATAGCTGTACTCGCACGCCTCTATCACCACATTGTCGCCCTTGCCATTTCTGCCATAACCCTGTATCAAGGGAAGTTTTCCACCGATGACACAAGCCGGGTCTTTGCCAGCCATAATCATAATTTGGCTTATTAAACTGGTGGTGGTGGTCTTGCCGTGAGTGCCGCTCACGCAGATGCTCCTGTTAAAAAAACGGCTGACCTCCCCTAACATAATGCTTCTTTCAACACAGGGGATACCCAGCTCTTTCGCCTTGGCAATCTCGCAGTTATCTTTAAAAATAGCGGCGGAATACACCACTAAGTCCGCCCCCACCACGCAGGAGGCATCATGGGGGATAGTCACCTTTATCCCCATATCACGCTCATAATTTATTATATCGCCCTCTAAAACATCACTGCCTGTGATGGTATAGCCCTTATCTTTCAGTATCTGAACAATAGGAAACATTCCGCTGCCACCTATGCCTATAAAATGTAAATTTCTTTTTCCGTCTAATATACTCATAATCTCTCTCCAAACTCCAAGCTTTCATTACTATATATGATATTGCTATTTTACCATAAAATAAACAGTTTTGCGAATATTTTTAAAAATTTCTTAAAAAACTCTTGACAAAACCATACACTGTGTATATACTGAATATACACAGTAAGTATAGTATGCGAGGTGAAGTTAGTGAATATAATAATCAGCAATTCATCGGGGGAGCCTATATATCAGCAGATTGAGAGCCAAATCAAGGCGATGATTTTAAACGGTGAGCTGTCTGAGGGAGAGACGCTGCCCTCTATGAGGGTGCTGTCCAAAGAGTTGAGAATAAGCATGATAACCACAAAGCGTGCTTATGAAGAATTGGAAAAAAGCGGATTTATCGAGACGGTGGCAGGCAAAGGCAGCTTTGTGGCAGGGCAAAATTTAGAATTGGTCAAGGAGCACCATCTCAAGGAGATTGAAGAGCTTTTAGGCAAAGCGGTAGGGCTTTCAAATCTGTGTAAATTGGATTTAGAGCAGCTAAAAGAGATGTTAGAGATAATTTATAAAGGAGAGTAGTATGAGCAACGCAATTGAAATAAAAAATTTAAGCAAAAAGTTTAAAGACTTCAGCCTTGAAAATGTGAATATCACCTTGCCAAGAGGCTACATAATGGGATTTATAGGACCCAACGGGGCAGGAAAAAGCACCACTATAAGCCTTATGCTCAACGTGATGAAGAGCGATGGGGGACAGGTGTTTTTAAACGGTGTGGAAAGCAGCGCTATGACCAAGGCGGACAAAGAAAATATAGGCGTAGTGCTGGACGAGAGCTGTTTTCCCGAGACGCTCACCTATATTCAGATAGGCAAATTTATGGGGAATATTTATTCCCAGTGGGAGGCAAAAAGATTTTCCCAGCTTTGTGAGCACTATAAACTGCCCTCTAATAAGCAGATTAAAGATTACTCCAAAGGTATGAAAATGAAGCTCTCCATAGCGGCTGCCATGAGCCACAAGGCAAAACTGTTGATTTTGGACGAGGCGACCAGCGGACTTGACCCGGTGGTGAGAGATGAGATTTTGGATATGCTTTTGGAGTTTGTACAGGACGAGGAAAACAGCGTGTTTATGTCCAGCCACATAACCAGTGATTTAGAAAAAGCCTGTGATTACATCACTTTTATAAATAGAGGCAAGATGATTTTCTCTATGGAAAAAGACCAAGTCCTTGAAAAGTACGGGATTCTTCGCTGCGCCAACAGCGATTTCAGCTCCATATCCCCTGAGGCGGTGGTGGGCTTTCGCTCCACCAGTTTTGCCACAGATGCCCTTGTCATCAAGGACAAAATTCCAAAGGGATTTGTGGTGGACAAGGC
>JAVVVT010000100.1:0-6391 GCA_036652515.1 Oscillospiraceae bacterium | reverse complement strand
TGCGCACTAAATTTTGAAGTTATGTCCCGAATATCACCGGTGTTTTGAAGCGAATTTGATAATCTGCGCTCTAAATTTTGAAGTTATGTCCCGAATATCACCGGTGTTTTGAAGTGAATTTGATAACCTGCGCTCTAAATTTTGAAGTTATGTCCCGAATATCACCGGTGTTTTGAAGCGAATTTGATAATCTGCGCCTCAAACTTTGAAGTTATGTCCCGAATATCACCGGTGTTTTGAAGCGAATTTGATAATCTGCGCTCTAAATTTTGTGGGCTTTATCGCCTAAAGGCAAAATCACCCGATTAAAACATATCCTTTCAAAAATAAGCCCTGAAAGCATATGATGTTTTAATTGGGTGATTTTATTTTATCAGGTATTCTGCCCCTCTTTAAGCGCTATCTTATCGTCGATATACGCCAAAACTTCGTTGGGATTTATATCTAATACAAAGGCAAATTCTTCATAAATTATCCGCTCTGCCTCTTTCATAACCTTTTCGTCCACTGCAAGAAATTTTCTGCCACTTTGAAGCTTTTCAGTTCGGTTGCTGTACAGCGCTTTGATAAGATTCATTATCTCGTGATGATTTCCGCCTTTAAGTATCTCATTAAAGGTTTCTTTTCGGATATTGTCGTTATCTATCCAGGGAACATCGCACATAGGCATCGTATCGATAAGCTCCTCAACTTCCTCTTTCGACAAAAGGTCTTTCATCTTGTCTTCACTTGTGCCAATCGGTGCAAAAACAGTCACACCATTTCCAAAAACAGATTTCAAAATATAATAGCGCTTATTCTCGCCCATAATTTTTTCCGTTCTTATGTCATCGACAACGCAAACGCCGGTTGTGCTGTAAATAAGGTGGTCACCTATCTTATACATACTAAACCCTGCCTTTCAAAACAAATGTTATAGTTTAAAAGTTTATCGCCCTTATAGCTTTGTTTTTTTAAACTTAAAAATAGTTTTGATAAGCGGAATTACGTTTACCAAAACTACTCGTTACTTATATTATACCATTTTTTCAGGCAAAATGTCATAGTTAAAATGACGAATTTGCTGAAAAGTAAATTTATTTCACAGTTTTCCTTGATTTTACCTTGGGAAAGAGAGGTATATTCTATTTTAAGGGGGAAATGGGATTTCCATATTGCCTGAAAGTGTAGCAGCCTATGAGCGAACATAGTTTATAAATGGCTAACTTTTGTAAAAAGTGAGGCTTGTTAATTTAATATGATGCAGTAAAAAAATATTTATATACTTCCATTTTCTATGTAAAAGCTCTGCAAAAAATCTGATGATGAGCTAATGTCATACCCTTTTTCAGCAATCTCTTTAGAGTTATTTTTGCGTCGGCAGCCTTTGTATTTCAAAATTTCATTTGCCCACATATCGGCTGTATTATGCAACGAGATAAAACAAATATCTTGAGAGACCTGCACTTCTCTTGGAATAACATCTGATGCAACGCAAGGAATACCGGAAGCTTGACCCTCAATCAAGGCAATCCCAAGCCCCTCGAACAAGCTTGGCATACACATAACGTCTGCCGTGGAGAGCAGCTGCGGTATATTGTCGCAATCGTTTAAAAATGTTACCGCTATCTCCAATCCCATATCCTTAACCTTTTTCTTTATGCTATTTTGCAAAGCTCCCGTGCCTGCAAGAATCAGTCTGGCGGTTTTGTCTTTTTTATATACTTCGCTAAAAATATCTATTAAAAAATCGTGGTTTTTTGGCTGGGAAAACCGTGCGATGCTCACTATCGTGAAGACTTGCTTATCCCTGTTGTCAAGATTTGTAAACTTTGAGAGGTCAATTCCGTTCTTTATTACTATGCTTTGTGCATCTTTACCGAACAGCCATTGAGACGCCTCTTTTGAGCAAGCGAATTTATGGGTGCAATTGCTTTCGATTTTTTTCCCATAATAATTTTTCACTGATTGATATACTCTACCGCCTTCGTTTTTAATGCTATGGCTGTGAGCTATCCTTATGGGTATCCCGCTCTTTTTTCCACACTCAACTATAAGCCCGCTGAATTTATCCATATGCGAATGAACTATTTTGTACTCGTTATGTTGGCGAAAAAAATCCATAACCGACCTGCGATAGGCAAACGGCCCGACTTTGGTAATAAATGGTATTTGAAATAATCTGCCACCTAAGGATAAAATTTCATCGTTAAACACGCCATCAAAACTGTACAAAAAATCAAACTGAACCTTTGTACGGTCAATATGGCGATACACATTCATTATAAAAGTTTCATATCCCCCACGTCCAAGACCTGCCACGCAGTGTAAGACCCTTATAGGCGTGTTGCCCTCAATAGATTTATCTTCGTTGAGTTGCTCTGTGCTCATCTACTTTCCTCGCTTAAAACAATGCCCTTTAATATGCAAAACAGCAAATATCTTACCGTTTGTCATAAAGTTATTTTATTTATTATACCTTACAGCAGACAAATTAGCAACACTTTCAAGGCCTTTTGGGGGGTTGTCCCAACGTTCGCTTTGATAAAAACTGACTTCAAAACGCTGGTGATATTCAGGACATAAGGTTGTCCCAACATTTGATTTGATAAAAACAGCACCTTTGTGACTATGGGCGTTAAGGGGTATAATTCAAAGGTGCTATTAATTATCTGTAATTTATTTTTGCATATTGGCTACAACATATTCCACATCAGACCCTGTAATCTTCACTCAATATAGACCGCCCCTGCCTTGCTATCTCGCAATATATCGCATATGCGCCCTAATATCTTCGCTCAATATAGACCGCCCCTGCCTTGCTTCCTTACATTCCTACCTTGCCCTCTCGCCGCCTTACAATATGACACATATCAGCCCTTGGCAGCCCTCGTTCACCACTTTTTCTATGGTCTCTGCCAACTTCCCTCTCGCCTCTGGTGGGATATTTAAAAGCTTGGCATTAAGCCCTTGATTTACTAATTCCTGCAAGGAATTTCCCAAAAGATTGCTCTGCCAAATCTCTTTTGGATTGTCTTCAAAGTTTTTCATCATAGAGGTGACCATCTCCTCCCCTATGCTTTCGCTGCCCACTATGGGCGATACGGTGGTGGTGATATTTGCCTTTATAATATGCAAACTCGGTGCGCTGGCGGTGAGCTTTACGCCGAATTTTGAGCCTTGCTTGACGATTTCCGGCTCCTCTAACTTTAAGTGGTCGATAGATGGCATCACAATTCCATATCCGCTCGCCTCCACCTGTTGCAAGGCAGGGGCAAGTTTGTCGTACTCCGCCTTGGCATAGACCAAGCTTTGCATAAGCTTCATCAGCGCCCAGTCGTCCTTGACATTTTGCCCTGTTATGCCCTTTAAGGTGTCATAATATAAATCTTTATCTATTGCCACATCAAGGACAGCACAGCCTGTTCCATAGTCCACCTTGGCAAGATACACCGCTGTGAGCTGCTTGCTCTCCAAGAGTTTTTCTCCTGCTAAGTTGATTTCGCTTATCCTGCTCACCTTTGAGAAACAGTCCTTTATGCTCTGCATAAGCTGCGCTTTTGGCTGAAACTCCAGCCCCTGCATAGCTAACCATTTAGGAATGGTGACCGATATTTCCTTCACGGGAAACTGTGTCAATGCCATCGATAAAATATTTTCTATGGCGGCTTTATCCAAGTCAAGGCAGTTTGCGCAGATAGCCGGAACATCAAATTTTTCATTTATCTGCTTTGCGATTTTCACCACGTCAGGCGCTGTGGGGGTGACGGAGTTCACCACCACCACGAAAGGCTTTGCCAGTGATTTCAGCTGATTTATCACCTTTTCTTCCGCCTGTATATAGTTTTCTCTGGGGATATCGCTGATTGAGCCGTCGGTGGTCAAGACTATACCTATGGTAGAATGTTCCTGTATCACCTTCTGCGTGCCTATCTCCGCCGCCTTTTCAAAGGGTATCGCCTGCTTGTGCCAAGGGGTTTTTACCATTCTCGGTTTGCCCTCTTCCAAGTCGCCCTGCGCCCCTTTAATCATATATCCTACGCAGTCCACAAGCCTTACTTTCAAGTTTTTACACTCCTCCAAGACGATTTCCACCCCCTGCTCGGGGATAAAATTCGGCTGGGTGGTCATCACCGTTCTGCCTGCCGCCGATTGGGGGAGTTCGTCTATGGTCCTCACCTTTTTTTCCGCATCAAGGATATTGGGAATCACAAGGGCCTCCATAAACTTTTTTATAAAGGTGCTTTTTCCGCTGCGCACAGGGCCTACCACGCCTATGTAAATATCTCCGCCTGTTCGTTTTTCAATGCTGTCATAAATGTTCATCATACCCCTCCTCACATATCAAATGCCGGAATGAACAACATTTTATCCTCCGGCACAAGCTTGCCGTCAATCTCGTTCTCCAGCAAAATTTGTTGTGTAGAAGTTTTATATCGGCGTGCGATATCAAAAATTTTCTCGTTTTTATGAGCATAGTACAAAATTAGCGCCTGCCTTGACTTTTCCAGAGGTTTTTCCAGGAGCTCGTCGAAGCTGTTCAGCACATCTATCTCCTTGCGTTTGATTATAAATCCGCTCAAGGTGATACTCAATTTCACCGTGAGCTTTTCATCGCTTAAAAGGGTGGAATAATCATTTAGTTGAGGTGATAAAATCAGCTCGTCAAGTGGGGAGAGAGGCTCGCTTAATTCAAACGGGCAGTCCTCTGTCTTGGTGAAGCACTCGTACTCGCCCTGTGAGTTTTTGGCTATTGCGCTGATAGTAAGCTTTAGTTTTGGCACGGTCTTGTCAAGCTGGGGGTATCCCCTCACGGCGCCCGTCTCCACAAAAGCATAGGCTATGGAATACCCTTTGCCTAAGGTGTCCTCCATTGTAAAGGAGAAATTTTTTGCAAGGGAGATTAAATTTTCGTCCACTATCACAGTCTCTTTGTCCACAGAACAGGTATATTCTTTTGAAAAAGCATCGGTCAAAGCTATAATCTCCTGCTTTTTAAAAGCTCTCACATCAAGCTGTGCCGTGACCACGCAGTTGACTTTTTTGGTGTCGGGGTTTTGGGTTATGGTGAAGCTGATGAGAGAAAAATCCCCATAGGCAATATTATTTTCGCTCACCCCTTGAATATCCACCACCTGATTGTACAAAAATGCCTTGCTGTATTTTTTTACCTCGTCGGTGCTCTGCACGGTATGCCAAATATCGGCGGTTATTTCGCCTTTCACATTCACCTTGCCCTCATAAGCCGTCAATGACATATTGTTGTTTTTTGCTATGACCTGAAGAATTTGCTCCGTGTCCTGGGGCATTGTCAGCTCATCTTCCACCGAGAATTGTCTCACCCCTTGGGCTGATAGGCAGAAGAAATCCACCTGTGTGTCATCGGTGCAGATAGTTTTTGAATTTATGGCTGTGACTATGCTCTTCTCTTGGGTGGCATAGGCTTTTACGATGAATTGATACGCCCCTCTAACGTCTATCCTTGTGGGGTTTATCGCCCTTGTATTGATGTATTGGGTCTCCCCCGAGACGCTTATAAAGTAAGGGGTCTCCACGGTTTGGGGCAGCTCAAATTGCTTTTGAAAGGGAATTTTTTTGCTGATGAGCGCCAGACGGGTGCTCTGGGGGGGCTGATAATACACACTCAACTTAAAAAAGCCCTCTAAGGTGAGTTTGCTCCCCGAGATATATTTTTGAGTTAAGGTATGCTCTATACAGGTCTTTACAATTTTAAATACCGGCGGGTCGTAGTCCGCCAGCAATATCTCTAACTCCACAGATTGCTCAAAGCCCGAATCGAATAGCCTGTGGGTGCTGCTGAGGCTGTCAAAAAACAGTTGTGTTGCCATTGTTTATCTCCTTCCTATCTTAAAGGCTTTTTGCCTTGGTAGCATTATATTCTTAAAAATACTATTCTATTCTGTCCCCACGGGCAAAAAAAATAAGAGCTGTAAAAACAACTCTTACTTTTACGTTTTAAATTTTAAATAGGTATTTCAATATACCTCTTAACATTCGTGGGCTTCTAAATAAAACAACTTTCATCTTAAATCCCTCCCTGATATCATAATACTCAAGAAGGTGGTTTTTGGTGAATATAACCTTTGATTGCCTGGGCTCAAAGCTCTGTGGGATAAATTGCCGCTACTTTTTCAAGTTATCTCTGATAATCTTAACTTCGCTGTAACTCTTTTGCAATTGCTCCTGTGCATTTGAGAGCATATTGTCGCAATACTGGGTGATTGTGCTGCGAAGCTGCGCCGCCTGTGAAGACGCCTGTGCGGTTATCTCCTTGGCTTTTGTCTCCGCTTGACGGACAATCTCTTCCCTGTTCAAAATAGCTCTCGCTCTCTCTTCTGCCTTGCGAACAGTGTCCTCCGCCTCTTTTTGAGCCTTTAAAAGTATCTGAGCC
>JAVVVT010000099.1:0-6430 GCA_036652515.1 Oscillospiraceae bacterium | reverse complement strand
AACAGCGTTTATACGGCACATTTTTAAGCTATTTAGACTGTGAAAAGTTTTCTTACCCCTTGAAAAAGAACCAAGACCAGCGTGGCTGGCTATCTGAATTTATAAAAAATGAGGGTATGGGGCAAATCTTTATATCCACCACAAAACCGGGGGTTACCCGTGGCAACCACTGGCACCACACAAAGGTGGAAAAATTCTTTGTCATAAGCGGAAAAGCCGAGATTGCTTTTAGAAATATAGTCACGGGAGAAAAAGTCAGCTATACGGTACAGGGCGATGAGCCCACCGTGGTGGACATACCTGTGGGATATACCCACTACATTAAAAATATCGGGGACGAGCAGATGATATGCCTGTTTTGGTCAAGTCAATTATTTGATCCACAGCACCCTGACACATATTATACCGAGGTTTGATAGATGAATAAATTAAAAGTGATGACAATAGTGGGTACACGCCCTGAAATCATTCGCCTGTGCGAGACAATCAAGGCGTGCGATAAGTATTTTGAACATATTTTAGTGCATACAGGGCAGAACTACGACTACAATTTAAACGGCGTTTTCTTCGAGGAATTGGAACTGCGTAAGCCCGACTATTATTTAGAGTGTGCCGGAGAAAATTTAGGTCAAAGTATGGGTAACATCATCGCACGCACATACGAGGTTTTGGCAAAGGAAAAGCCCGATGCCCTCTTGGTTTTAGGGGACACAAACAGCTGTCTGTCCGCTATCAGCGCAAAGAGGCTGAAAATTCCAATCTTCCATATGGAGGCTGGAAATCGCTGCTTTGACGCAAATTTGCCTGAGGAAATCAACCGCAAAATCGTTGACCACACCTCTGATGTAAACCTGCCCTACACTGAACATTCCCGCCGCTATCTCATAAGCGAGGGGGTCGCCAAGGAACGAATATTCGTCACAGGCTCCCCTATGAACGAAGTTTTAAAAAAGTATGAAACTCAAATTGAAAATTCCGACGTGCTTCTGCGTATGGGTTTAGAAAAGGACAAGTATTTTATTGTCTCCCTCCACCGTGAAGAAAATTTAGACAACGAAAAACGCTTTTACTCCTTGATGAATGGTCTTAATGCCATCGCCGAGAGCTACGGTATGCCTGTCATCTATTCAACCCACCCAAGAAGTCGTAAAAAGATAGAAGAAAAGGGATTTGTCTTCCATAAAAATATTATATCCCTGCCTCCTTTTGGCTTTTTTGATTACAATAAGCTCCAGAAAAACGCTTTTTGCGTGCTGTCTGACAGCGGAACCCTCCCTGAAGAGAGCGCAATGCTTAACTTTTCGGGGGTGTCTTTGCGCAACTCCACCGAGCGCCCCGAGGCTCTTGACAAGGGCAGTGTGATAATCGGCGGCACTACCGCCACCCAAGTTTTACAGGCAATTCAAATGAGCCATGATATGAAGATGAACGATGAGCCCTCTGTGCTTGCCCCTGATTATACAGACACAAATGTCTCTATAAAGGTGGTTAAAATCATACAGAGCTACCACAAAATCGTGGACGAGTTTGTCTGGAGAAAAGAAATCAAAGATTAATATCCCTCCGGGTATATTTATCGTAAAAATACTTATGGGCTAAAATGCCTGTTGAAGGGTTTATGTGAAAAAACGAATTTTGATTATCAGCCAGCATTTTTGGCCCGAAAATTTCAGAATAAGCGATATTGCCGTGGGCTTTGTGGAAAACGAGATTGAAGTCGACGTGCTTTGCGGAATACCAAATTATCCAAACGGTATAGTGCCAAACGGCTACGGCTGGTTTAAAAATAAAAAACAGGTTTTCAATGGGGCAAACATCTGCCGCACCCTTGAAATAACCCGAAAAGGCAACTCGAATTTAAGGATATTTTTAAATTATATCTCCTTTCCTTTCTTTGCATCTTTTAAGGTTTTGACCCTTTTAAATAGGTCATATGACGCTGTTTTTTGCTATGAGACAAGCCCTGTCTATATGATTTTTCCCGCCATTGTTTACTCAAAACTGAAAAAAATCCCCTTGACCACCTATGTTTTGGATTTATGGCCTGAAAATCTATATTCTGTCTTGAAACTCAAAAACCCTTTTCTGCGCAAAATTGTAGAAAATACCAGCCATTGGCATTACAAAAATTGTGATAAGTTGATAGCTATGAGCCCGTCTTTAAAGGAGGCTCTTTTAAAAATCACCCATAAATCCCCTGATAAAATTGCCGTTATCCCTCAATACTGTGAAAAATTTTATGAGGAAGATGTGTTTGATGAAACTCTCTTTAAACATTATGAGGGGTATTTCAAGGTGGTGTACGCCGGAAATATCAGCCCTGCTCAAAACTTGGAGGTGGCTGTTGATGCCGCCGTGCTGCTGAAATCTTCTCACATTGAAGACGTTAAATTTATCATTGTGGGCGATGGAATGTCACGCAAAGACATTGAAGCCTATGCCGAAAAAAGAGATGTGGCTGAATTTTTTGATTTTTTAGGAGCAAAACCTGTGGGCGATATGCCAATTTATCACACTTTGTCAGATTGCTTGTTTGCCCCCCTTGCCAAAAGCGACGATTTAGGTCTCACCATACCTGCCAAAGTCACCAGCTATATGGCTGGAGGTAAGCCTATCATCACCTGTATTGACGGCGAGGGAAGCCTTGTTATTCAGCTGGCTCAAGCCGGTTTGACAGGTGGCAGCGGAGATGCCGATAAATTGTATGAAAACATCAAAAATCTGCGGTCTATGCCCCTTTGTGAGCGCAAAATCTTAGGGGATAACGCAAGAAAATATCATTTTGCACACCACAGCCGTGATATGGTGCTTCACCAGTTGATAGATTTTATATTCAAAGATTTACAATAATTTTCATCACTCACCATTGCCTTGTACAGTATATTTTGGAGGAAAAGCCATTGAAAACTCTCGTTATCATACCCTGCTATAACGAACAGGACAGCATTTTAGATGTTGTTGCCAACCTTAAAAATCACGCTCCTTGGGCTGATTATCTCATTGTAAACGATTGCTCCACAGACAAAAGCGAGGAGATATTGCGGGCAAACAATATGAATTTTATAAATAATCCTGTTAACTTAGGCATAGGGGGCGGTGTTCAAGCCGGCTACCTTTATGCCAAAGAAAATGGCTATGATATCGCCGTTCAGATGGACGGTGACGGTCAGCACGACCCAAAATATTTAAAAAATATTTGTCTGCCCATTGAAAACAATGAGGCGGATATGTGCATCGGCTCTCGATTTTTAAACAAAGAGGGGTTTCAATCCTCTTTTATGAGGCGGCTGGGGATAAATATAATTTCTACCATCATCTTCCTTTTGACAGGCAAAAAAGTGTATGACACCACCAGTGGTTTTCGTGCCTGTGACAGAGCCCTCATCGAATTTTTTGCCGCAGATTACGCCGATGATTACCCTGAGCCCGAGGCGATAATGTCCTGCATAATAAACGGTTTTAAAATATCAGAAGTCCCGGTGATAATGGAGGAGCGCAAGGGCGGAGTGTCTTCCATACGCAGTTTAAAAAGCGCTTATTATATGATAAAGGTCTGCCTGTCGCTCTTTATACACCGTTTATCTTTCCTCAGAAAGGCAGGTAAATAACTATGCTGCAAGAAATGAGACTTCAATATTTACTCATATTAGGTGCATTTTCACTTTTGGTAATGATTATTTGGCTGATAAAAAAGGGCAAATTAGAGGTAAAATACGCAATAATTTGGCTGACTTTCAGCTTTGTTATGATACTTTTTGCCGTCTGGCCGGGGCTTGTCTTCATATTGGGGGACATTATCAGGGTCATCAACCCCGTGAACTTTATCTTTTTGACGCAAATCATTTTCATCTTGCTGATTTTGCTCTCCGTCTCGGCGGTGATATCTGGTTTTTCAAAAAAAATCAAGAGGCTGGCGCAGTCAAACGCACTATTAGAAAAACGTGTGCGTGAATTAGAGAAAAATTTATCCGATGACAAATCCAAGGATATATAGGTCTTAGCTGTCAAACCCACAGATATATATGGTAAAAAGCTCATAACTTTTTTATCTTATTCCCTATTTAGACTTTACCTAAGTACGATAAAAACGAACTCACAATTTTTTACCACATTCTCTAACAGGACCTTATCTACGCACCTGCAATCTATTGGTGCCATTTTAGGAGAAATGTATGCTTTTTAATTCTTTAAACTTTATGATATTTTTCCCGATAGTGGTCTTGGGTTACTTTGTTGTACCTAAAAAGACTAAAAATATCTGGCTTTTAATTTCCAGCTATTATTTTTATATGTGCTGGAAACCTGTGTATGCGCTTTTGATTTTATTCAGCACCTTTTCCACCTTTGTCTTTGCAATATTCATTGACAAGACCCCAAAAGCAAAGAACAAAAAGCTTTTTTTGACGCTCAACATATTGCTGAACATCGGAATACTTTTTTATTTTAAATATTTTAACTTTTTTATAACCACCCTAACAGGGCTTATCCCCGGGCTGAGTATCTCCACAAATACCGACCTTTTGGCGGTGGTGGGAATATCATTTTATACTTTTCAATCTTTAGGCTACTCCATTGATGTATATCGTGGAAGAGTTGAACGTGAAAAAAACTTTTTGACATATGCGCTTTTTGTCAGCTTTTTCCCACAATTGGTGGCAGGACCTATTGAGCGGAGCGAAAATTTGCTGCCGCAGTTTCACCAAACTTACAAATTCAATTATTCCTCCGCCAGTAACGGACTTAAATTAATGACTTGGGGATTTTTTAAGAAATTAATAATCGCCGACGGCGCCGCACAGATAATCAATGTGGTTTACAACGAGCCCACAAAATATTCGGGTATTCAGCTCATTGTCGCCACGGTGCTTTTCGCCTTTCAAATCTACGGAGATTTTTCGGGCTATTCGGACATTGCCAAAGGAGCGGCGGCTGTTTTGGGCTACAAGCTTATGCGCAACTTCAATCACCCATATTTTGCCACAAGTGTCCCCGATTTTTGGCGCAGGTGGCATATTTCCCTGTCCAGCTGGTTTATGGACTACATATACATTCCTTTGGGCGGCTCAAGGAAAGGCACTGTGCGCACCTGTATCAACTTGATGATAACATTTTTGCTCAGCGGATTGTGGCACGGCGCAGCGGCGACATTTATTATTTGGGGCGGAATAAACGGCTTATATAATGTGATATCTAGGCTTTATCACGATATTCGCATAAAAATAAAAGGGGAAATCAAGGATAATAATGCAAAAATCAACCCCTTTGTACAGCTGTCTAAGGTTGTAGGCACATTTTTGCTCATTGATTTTTCCTGGATTTTCTTTAGGGCAAAAAGCTTATCTGATGCTATGTACATCGTCAAAAACTTGTTTTCTGATATCTTTATGGCATTTAATCCGGCTTACTTCACCCAGGCGATGACAAAAATCGGATTTTACTCAAACAATGGAATAGCCATTGTTTGCTGCATTATCTTTATGCTTTTGGTGGAAATTTATGAGGGGCGTGGCGAGTTGACGAAAAAGCTGTCAAAATGCAACGTAATCATCAGGTGGATATTCTATTACACCATAATTATTTTAATACTTTTCTTTGGCTGGTTTGGTCAAAGTCAGTTTATTTACTTTCAATTTTAAGGAGTGGTGATATGTTTAAGCTCATAGGCAAGCTTTTATTGTTTGTGCCAATCCTTGTTGGCATGATGTATGTGTCCTACCGTGTGGACCCTTCGGGACTTTTTTGGGGCGCAGGATTTGAGCGATTAGCCAGTGAATATATGCTCAGCGGTGAATATATCGACGGCTATGAGCGCTTAGACGGTCGTGTTTTAAACGCAGTTTATGCTAAAAATGTTCCCTATGCCCCACAGGTATTGGTCAATGGCAGCAGCCGCAGTATGATGTTTGATAAGCGCTTTGTGAAGGGGAAAACTTTCTATAACGCCGGAAATGTGGGGGCGGATATATACGACTTTTTCAACAGTTATTATATTTTTTCAAAAGAGGGAAAAGAGCCTGAAGTGATGATTTTAGGCATAGATGCGTGGATTTTTAACGCCGACAAATATGCCATTGACAAGCGCAGCGACAAGGATTTATACTATACATTTTTGGGTGAGGAGCTTGGCTATACCGACCACGATTTTACCCCCACCGACCCAAAGGAAAAATATATGGCACTTTTAGACCCCAGTTATTTTCAGGGGAGTGTGAAGTATTATTTTAAGGATAAGAGCCTTGATGTAAAGCCTGAACCTGTGCCAATCGAGAAAATATATGACCAAGATGAGGTCATAAAATGCCCCGACGGCTCCATAATTTATGATAAAAAATATCGTGAGCTCACGCCGGAGCAGATAGATTTTATGGCTTTGAGCAACTCCAACAGCGGACTTTTGCGCATTGGAGATTTTAAAGAGCTTGACCCCACA
>JAVVVT010000098.1:0-6455 GCA_036652515.1 Oscillospiraceae bacterium | reverse complement strand
CTATTTATTTGCCCCACAAAAAAAGAGGCTGTCCCCATATATGCAGTGCGCCCAAAGTCTTCTTTACAGCATATTATACTGTATGACTTTTCGGGATAGCCACATATATTTCAAGGACAACCTCTTTTGAAATTAAAAGGTAAAAATATTAAGCTCTGCTCTTGGTCTTAGCACGCAAAGAGTGGTCAAGAATAGCTTTTCTTATACGCAAGCTCTTAGGGGTGACCTCGACTAACTCATCGGGAGCTAAAAATTCAAGGCTCTCTTCAAGGCTCATTCTCTTGCAAGGGATAAGGCGCAAAGAGTCATCTGAACCGGAGGCACGAGTGTTGGTGAGCTGCTTTTTCTTGCACACGTTCACCACTAAGTCCTCTGACTTAGGGCTGACGCCAACTACCATACCTGCATACACAGCCTCGCCTGCTGCGATAAACAGCTGACCACGCTCCTGTGCGTTGTAAAGACCGTAAGTGATGGATTCTCCGCTCTCAAAGGAGATGAGAGAACCGGTTGAACGCACTGGCAACTCGCCTTTATGGGGCTTGTAGCCGTCAAATATGGTGTTCATAACGCCGGAACCCTTGGTGTCTGTAAGAAATTCACTTCTGTAACCGAACAATCCTCTTGAAGGAATTTTAAATTCTACTCTCATACGGCTGTCGCCCTGTGGCGCCATCTGCACAAGCTCGGCTTTTCTTGCGGAAAGTTTTTCGATTACACTGCCTTGATATTCTGTTGGAACATCAATAACAACGTGGTCAAAAGGCTCCATAAGCTTGCCGTTTTCTTCTCTCAAAAGTACCTTTGGAGGGGAGACCTGGAACTCGTAGCCCTCACGTCTCATAGTTTCAATAAGAATGGAAAGGTGCATCTCACCACGTCCCATAACCATAAAGCTCTCGCTGGTCTCGCTGTCACGGACTTTCAGTGCCACGTCCTTTAAAAGCTCTCGGTGCAAGCGGTCACGGATTTGACGGCTGGTGACAAATTTGCCCTCTTTACCTGCAAAAGGTGAATCGTTTACGGCAAAGGTCATCTCCACAGTAGGCTCATCAATCTTCATAAAAGGCAAGGGCTTGCCCGACAATTGGTCACAGATAGTGTTGCCAATGGTCACGTCATCAAGACCTGAAACGATTACTATGTCGCCTGCTGAAGCGGTTTCCACCGGTACACGGTTTGTGCCCTCAAAAGCGTAAAGAGCAGTGATTTTGCCACGTTTTCTGAGAGTTTCGTCGTGCCAGTCGCACACCAAAACTTCCTGTCCAACCTTGACCAAACCTTTTTCGATTCTGCCTATGGCTGTACGTCCCACAAAGTTGTTGTAATCAATGTTGGAAACAAGCATTGCAAAAGGCTCGTCCGGAGCGACTTCCGGGGCTTTGATATAGTTTAAAACCGTGTCAAAAATCGGTGAAAAGTCTGTTCCTCTGACTTCGGGGGAGTAGTTTGCGATACCCTCTCTTCCTGAACAGAAGAGCATAGGGCTGTCCAATTGCTCATCAGAAGCGTTTAAATCCATAAGCAAAAGCAGAATTTCGTCTACAATTTCTTTAATTCTTGCGTCGGGTCTGTCAATTTTATTTACAACAATAACGATGGAAAGATTTTGCGCAAGAGCTTTTTCCAAAACGAAACGTGTCTGAGGCATAGGGCCTTCTGCCGCATCAACTAGCAAAAGCACGCCGTCAACCATCTTTAAAACACGCTCAACTTCGCCGCCGAAGTCCGCATGGCCGGGGGTGTCAACGATATTGACCTTGACGCCCTTGTATTTGTAAGCGGCATTTTTTGCCAAAATAGTAATGCCTCTTTCTCTCTCGATATCGCCGGAGTCCATAACCCTGTCGCTTATGACCTGGTTCTCACGGAAAGTTCCGCTCTGCTTGAGCATCTGGTCAACCAAAGTTGTCTTGCCGTGGTCAACGTGGGCGATAATCGCAATGTTTCTTAAATCTTCTCTTCTCATTGTTCCTCCATTTATTTTTAACTTATTCATCATCTCAAAATATTTACACTTTATAATACTACTATTTGCAACTATAATCAAGTTTTTTCGGTGCAAAATAGAGAATTTTCTTATAAATTATTGTGCAAAAGATATAATTATAGCTGAAAACAGCATTTTTATGATAAAAATTAACATTTGCCTTTCGTAAAAGCCACATTATGTATATAAATATTCATACACATATGTTAAAATTAAAAGTAAAAATATGCCTTTGGGAGTTAAAATGTTGAAGAAAATCATAAGCTATGATATAATTAATTAGTTTAAGGTTAATATTTAACCGACGAAATACCACAGGGGGATAATTTATGAGAATATTGGGAATTGACCCCGGCTATGCCATTGTGGGTTATGGGGCTTTGGAGTATGAAAAGACTAAATTTCACACGGTGGAGTTCGGCGCAATAACCACTGATGCGCACACTGATTTTCAGGACAGGCTCAAAGAGGTATACCAGCAATTAGACATAGTTATAAAGCGTGTTAAGCCCCAGGCGTTCGCCACGGAAAAATTGTTTTTTACCACCAACCAAAAGACGGTCATTCAAGTGGCACAGGCGAGAGGCGTGATTTTGCTCTGCGCCAGAATGAACGATATTCCGGTTTATGAATACACCCCTTTGCAGATAAAACAGGCGGTGGCTGGTTACGGAAAAGCGGAGAAAAAGCAGGTGCAGGAGATGGTGAAGATTTTGCTCCACTTGGAGAAAGTCCCAAAACCCGATGACACCGCCGACGCACTGGCTGTCGCCATATGCCACGCCCATTCATATCGCTCAAAATTATTCAAACAGATAGGAAAAACATTATGATATATTCCCTCACAGGCATTATTGTTAAAAAAACTTTGGACGAAGTTATATTGGCGGTGGGCGGAGTGGCTTTTCAAATCTCTGTACCCCACGTTGTAAATGGGGATTTGCCTTCTGTGGGGCAGGAATGTACCCTTTTCACCTTTTTGAATGTTAAAGAGGACGCCCTTGACCTATATGGATTTTCCACAGCCTCACAGCAGGAGTGCTTTAAAATCCTCACAGGGGTCTCGGGAGTCGGACCTAAGGCAGGGCTTTCTATCCTCTCATCTCTCTCTCCGGACAGGGTGGCGCTGGCGATATCCACAGGGGATTTCAAGGCGTTTACCGCAGCTCAAGGAGTGGGACCAAAACTTGCACAGAGGATAGTTTTGGAGTTAAAGGGCAAATTTAACGATATGAGTACATCGGGCATAGATTTTTCTGATGTGTCAGATACATTGGCAGCGCAGGGCAGTGTCAGCCAAGCCATAAGCGCATTGATGGCATTGGGTTACAGCCAAAGTCAGGCAGGTCTTGCCCTGTCAAAAATCGACACGTCCCAAGACGTTCAAACTATGATAAAGCAGGCGTTAAGGCTTATATCGGGAGGTAAACTTCAGTGAATAATATAGGATTTCAAGACGTGGAGCGCTTGGTCAGCCCTAAGGCAGAGGGCGAGGATTTTGAAAATGAAAATTCTTTAAGACCAAAGACTCTAAGCGATTATATAGGTCAAGAGAGGCTGAAAGATAATTTAAGCGTGTATTTGCAGGCGGCTAAGATGAGAAACGAGCCCCTTGACCATATTTTACTATACGGCCCTCCGGGGCTTGGCAAAACCACTTTAGCCGGAGTTATAGCCAACGAGATGGGCGTTAATATCCGTGTCACCAGTGGTCCGGCAATTGAAAAACCCGGGGACTTGGCGGCGTTACTCACCAATTTAGAAGAGGACGACGTGCTTTTCATTGATGAAATTCACCGTCTATCACGGCAGATTGAAGAAGTTTTGTATCCGGCACTTGAAGATTATGCCTTGGATATTATGATTGGGAAAGGCCCCAGCGCCCAGTCAATACGGATAAATTTGCCAAAATTTACACTTATCGGCGCCACCACAAGAGCCGGTCAGCTTTCAAATCCACTGCGTGACCGCTTTGGGGTTATCTTAAAATTGGAGATGTATAGCAACGAGGAATTATCTAAAATTATACTGCGCTCCGCCGGCATTTTAGGGATAGAATGTTCGGCAAAGGGGGCTGCGGCTATGGCTAAATGCTCCCGTGGCACCCCCCGTGTGGCAAACCGTCTGCTGCGCCGTGTGCGAGACTTTGCACAGGTGTACGGCGAGGGCAAGATAGATGAGGCTGTGGCGGAAGACTCCCTTAAAAGAATGGAAATAGACCCCTTAGGTCTTGATGCACTGGACAGGGCGGTTATGAGCGCAATAATAAATATGTACGCAGGAGGCCCTGTGGGGCTTGAAACCCTTGCGGCGACCATAGGGGAAGAGGCGGTCACCTTAGAGGACGTGTGTGAGCCCTATCTTATGCAGTTGGGATTTTTATCACGCACACCAAGGGGCAGAATATGCACAAGTTTGGCATATAGCCATTTAGGTATCAAAAACCCGAATATATCAGCTGATGTTATTCAACAGGCTTTGGAAGAGATGGGGAATTGAATTTCACCCACAGGATAAAGGATAGCTTTGACAAAAGAGGTTTATTGATAGCTAATCAGATAAGGTGAGCTTTAGCACAAGGTTTATTGATAGCTAATCAGTTAAGGTGAGCTTTGACGAAAAAGTTTTATAGAAAGCTTATCGGACAAGGCGAGCTTTAGCTTGGTAAAGCTTTATACATACCTCATCAAAAAAATATAATTCAACGTAAATATACAGCAATAAAATCCACAAATATTAAATAAATCAAATGTGATAGCAGATATTTCACTCAAAAATTCACAATTTTTACTTTTTAAAGGAGACTTATTTATGGCAAGACTTTTTGGAACAGACGGTGTCAGAGGAATTGCAGGCAGCGAGTTGACACCTGAAATGGCGATAAATATCGGGCGCTCGGCGGCGACGGTTTTAACCAAGACAACCAAGCATCGCCCCACGGTTTTAATAGGCAAAGACACCAGAATTTCCGGAGATATGCTTGAGAGCGCACTTTCGGCAGGGCTGTGCAGTGTGGGTGCAGATGTGCGCCTGTGCGGCGTTGTCCCCACTCCGGCAGTGGCATATTTGGTCAAAAAGTACGGGTGCGATGCAGGGGTGGTAATCTCCGCCAGTCACAACCCAATGGAGTTTAACGGCATTAAGATTTTTGACGGCGAGGGATATAAACTGGCGGACGAAATCGAGAACGAAATTGAGGCTTTGATACTTGACCGCCCTGACGAGTTGCCCGTGGCGACGGGGGCAGATATGGGCAGAGTACACAGGGTTGACACGGCTGTGCGTGATTATGTAGACCATATAAAGACCGCTTGTGAGGCGGATTTAAGCGGATTAAAGGTGGTTTTTGACTGCGCCAACGGAGCTGCCTGTGACACTGCACCCTTGCTGTTTAAAGAATTGGGCGTACAGGCAAGCTTTATAGGTGATCAGCCAGACGGCACAAATATAAATAAAAACTGTGGTTCAACACATATAAAAGAGCTGGCGGACTACGTTAAAACCCATAATTTTGACTGCGGAATAGCCTTTGACGGCGATGCCGACAGATGTCTTGCAGTGGACGAAAAAGGCGAGGAGATAGACGGCGACAAAATTATTGCAATCCTTGCCACAAGAATGAAAAATGCAGGCAAACTCAAAAACGATACGGCAGTGGCGACGGTTATGTCCAACTTGGGCTTTATGAAGCATATGGAAAAACGTGGCATAAAAATCAGCACCACAGCGGTGGGGGATAGATACGTCTTGGAGGAGATGAGGGCAAAGGGGCATTGTCTTGGGGGAGAGCAGTCGGGACATGTGATATTAAGTGACTTTGCCACCACAGGGGACGGGCAGCTCACGGCACTCGCTTTAATGAACAACTTTGCCAAAGAGAGCGAGAAAAAAGTCAGTGATTTCAACGGCTGTTACTCAAAATTTCCACAGGTGTTAATCAATTTAAAAACCACTGTGGAGGGTAAGGCAAAGTATAAAACCGACGAATATATCGAGGGATTTATCGAGGCACAGCAACAGCAGCTTATGGGCAAAGGCCGTGTCTTGGTGAGGGTCAGCGGCACAGAACCCCTCATTCGTGTTATGGTGGAGGGCGAGGATTTACAGCAGATAAACGCCGTGGCACAGAGCATAGCAGACAAAATTTCAAGCAGATTAGGGCAATAAGATATTTTAATCGCCTTAGTTTGTAAGATAAAATTTGCAAGATAAAAAGGGTATCGCAAAATTGATATCGCTTATATAACCTAAATAAATTCAGCAGATTAGGGCAATAAGATATTTTAATCGCCTTAGTTTGTAAGATAAAATTTGCAAGATAAAAAAGGTATCGACAAATTGATACCGCTTATATAACCTAAATAAATTCAGCAGAGATACGGAGAAATGCTATGAGAGCAGAGAATAAATGGCAGGATTATAAATTACTAGATGCCACCGACGGCTACCGATTAGAGAGCTGGGG
>JAVVVT010000097.1:0-6564 GCA_036652515.1 Oscillospiraceae bacterium | reverse complement strand
TAAATATTCGAAAAATAGTCACCATTACCCTTGTTTTTGAATAAACTACCGTAAAGACTAACGTCTTTTACACCATACAATTGAAAGGTAGATAATAATTATGTCAATGCCAGTAATCGTCCCGGGTACGGTAACAAGAGCTCAAGCTATCTCAGATGTCATTGAATCTGTCGCATTGGAGCAGACAGGTCTCTCACACGTTCTCAACGCCGAGGGAGAAAAAATCCAGGCAATCGTGAAGATTGGAACAGTCGACCAGATGTTGGCAGCCAATAAGTCCGTCAAGCATATGGTGGACGCAGTATCACGCTTAGAATTGGTTTTGCAGAGCAAACTTGAGATGTTTGAGTGTGAAATTTGCCCGAAATAGCAGATTTTAAACTTTAAAAGGGCAGAATTTTCACCGCAGTCTACGGACATTATCCCTTGAATAGGCGATAATGTCCGTATTTTGTTGAGATTTTATTGCGACGATACAGCAAAAACAACGGCGCTGTGGCTGAGAGTAAAGCCTACGCACCGCTGTTTTAAATTTATGGAGTGTTATTTTATTTTTGGCTCACCTGCTGTTTGCTGTTTTAAATCTGTTGAGTGTTCTTTTATTTTTGGCTCACCTGCTGTTTTTAGATGATTTTATCCTTGTAGGGAGGTTTTTCACAGTGGCATTTGCAATCGTCTTTTTCCACGCAAAAATCTTTTATTGCCACCAATTTGTTGTGCAGTACAATCTCTAAATGAGTTGCGTTGATAACCATTTCGTTTATGATTTTATTGGCTGAGAGGATTTTATCCACGTCATCTGTGGCGGCGATTATCTTTTGCAGTTTTTCCCCCTCGGCGTTGAGTATGTGGGAGAGGGCAGCCTCCATCAAAGCCACCGACTCTATCACTGAGGCGCAAGACTTATGCTGTGGTTTGGGCGGTCTTGGGTGCGGAGGCTTTGGACAGGGGGGTTTTGGGCAAGGTGGCTTTGGACAGGGCGGCTTTGGGCAAGGCGGTTTCGGGCAAGGTGGCTTTGGACAGGGCGGCTTTGGACATGGCTGCTCGGGGCAGGGTGGCTCGGGACAAGGGGGCTCGGGACAGATATCAAAATTGCACCTTGCTATTCTCATATCACAATAAGGCAGCTCCCAGCGCAAAACCACGGTTCTCCCCTGTTTCACAGCCAAGATATAAAACTGATTTTGCAGACCCTGAAAACCACAGGGGACAAAAACTATCGCCTTTGCCACATAGTTTTTTGGCAGCAGTAACCTATGTTTTCTGATAAAACTTTCTGTGTAAAAGCTCAGGTACTGACGGCAACTCCCCACCTCTATCACCGCAGTGCTGGGGGATATGGCGCATATACCCATATTCCATATTTTACAATTCCTTTTTAGTATCCGCCTACATTTCCCTGCTTGTGTGTCAATTTTAATAATGAATTTTGGCAGGCATATCATCAGGCAATTTTTTGTGCAATCAAAGGATATCCCTGTTATGCTTCCCCCACATTTTTCGTGCAGGTTCAAGGGAATACACCCGATTTCATCAAAGGATAAATCCAATTTAAACAATTTCTTTGTGCAATTGTTCACAGAACACCAAAAGCAGTCGCTGTGACTGTCATAGCAGATACAGGCATAGGGTCTTGGCACTTGAAAGCATTGAACTGTACAAAAACATCTGTCATATTTTATTATTTCATAACTGCCCGGACAAGTTATATAAAAATAAGTGCCGTCAAAGGCGATACCTCCATACTTATTTTTGCATTTTTCGGGCAATTGCATTTCGCAATCCGCTGGAAATGCCTTCATAAATTTCCCTCCTAAAAAAATAGTAACGCTTTTTCGCTTATTGTATACTATGTTTTTAAGTGGTCAATCGTGAATACATATGTAAATTAAACAAACATCGTTGTGATAATAAATACATCACACTATTTTTTTGCCAAAAAGCCCCATATAATCGCCCACCGCTGACTATGCCAACATCTCACTATTTTTCGTCCTTTTCAAACTCCGCCCGCAGTTTCATCAGCGCCTTTTTTTCAAGGCGTGAAACGTAACTTCTGCTTATGTTCAGCACCTCGCAAACCTGTTGCTGGGTGAGGGTGGGGTTGCCCCCTATCCCGTACCGCATAATGATGATTTGCCTCTCACGAGCCGAGAGACTGCCGGCGATTAAATTAAGTATTTCGTTTTTGCTCTCCTGCTTTTCACAGTAAGCCTCTAACTCAAAATCGTCTTGGAGGCTGTCCTTGAGCGTGAGCTGGCTCTGGTCATTATTCACCTCGATTGTGTCGTCTAAGGAGGTCATATTTTCGTTTTGCTTTTGCTTTCTGAAAGACATGAGTATCTCATTTTCAATGCACTTGGAGGCATAGGTGGAAAATCTTGTATTTTTATCATAAGAAAAGCTTTGCACCGCTTTTATCAGCCCAATCGTCCCTATGGAAATCAAATCTTCGCTCTCTATGCCGCTTTGGTAATATTTTTTTGCCACATGGGCGACCAGTCTTAAATTATGCTTTATAAGGGTATCTCGGGCGAGTTTATCCCCTTCTGAAAATTTTGCAAATTCCTCTCTCTCCTGTTTTTCCGTCAAGGGTTTTGGCAGAACCCTGCTCTCCAAATGCAGGGCAAAGAACAACATTCCTGCCAGTATTGAGCCTAAAATTGTTGAAAACATAAATATCAGCCCTTTATAATTTTATGATGAAAGCTGTATGGCAGAGACTTTCTCTAACTTGAACAGCTTTGTTTGTATAGTTTATTCTTTTCAAAATCAAAAAATAACCCTCCCCGTTCCATAGAGCGGTGAGGGTTTTTCTAATTATAATCTGTGTTTTTAAGCTTGCAAATCACAAAATGATGGGCACAGGTTTATCAATATTCAAGCTGTCTGTGGTTACAGTACAGGAGTATGCCAAAATTTCCACCCCTTGCGCTTTTGCGTTTTTAAGCGCTTTTCCAAACTCGGGCTGTGTGATGTAATTGGGCGAAAAGCTCTTCACGTTTTCCATCTGAATTACAAAGAATATACAGCTTTGATACCCCTCTTGTCTTGCTGAAATAAGCTCGTTTATATGCTTTAACCCACGCAAGGTAGGCGCATCGGGAAAGGTTACAAGCCCGTTTTCTTCAAGCGTCACGCCCTTTACCTCGGTGAAGATACTCTTTGTGTCCGTTTTAATCAAACAGTCAAAACGTGAGGAGTGATACTTTACCTCGGGGGTTATCACGGCTGAGGGATACTGCTTTTTTGCCCATTCATAAAAGCATTTATTGGGCGCCTGGGAGTCCATATTTATCAGTTTATCGCCCTTTTCCACAGCGATGAGGTCAAAGTTGGTCTTTCGCAAAGAGGGGGCAAATTTTTCAAGATACACAGTGCAACCCTCTGTGAGCAGCTCTTTACAGCGCCCTGTATTTTTAACGTGGACAACCTCTATTTTGCCCTCCACTATCACATTTGCAATAAACCTATTGGGTCTTGAGATAAAAATCCCCTTGTGGATATTTTGATAATTCATACTTCACCTATTGGGGTATGATACTCATAACCGCCTGCAAAGTGCCATATGCCGCCTTGTATATATCGGCGTCGGTGTAAACTTTTGAGTATTCGTTAGGGTTGTTGATAAAGGCGTATTCCATCAAAACGCTTGGGGCAATATTTGTCCTGGTGACGTAATAATACCCATTTTCCGCCCCACGATTTTTTCTGTGGGTGGCGTTGGTGACGTTCAAACACATAGCCTGAGCAAGCGCCTTGCTTTGAGGGGTAAAATAGTAACATTCGCTTCCGTTTGCCTTGGAGGAGTCCACCGAATAATCAAGGCTGTTGTGGTGGACGGCGATAAACACGTCGGGTTTTTCTACAACCGCTATACTGCGCCTCTCCTCCAATGTTAAGAAAGTGTCATCGCTTCTGGTGAGCAAAACCTTGGCGCCATACTCTTCAAGACAGGCTTTACCGGCTAAGGCGACCGCTAAATTCACGTCTTTTTCGCTGGGACCTGTCCCGCCTGAAACGCCTATCGCCCCTGTGTCTTTTCCACCGTGACCTGCATCTATAAGGACAGTTATCCCTGTGAGAGGCTTATCGCCACCTGACAGTTTAGGCGCTTTTTTAAGATAAATGTTCACCTTATCCCCTGAATTTGTCACTTCATATCCCCAGAGGAGGTTGTCGGTGTTATATTTTATCTTCACATAGGTGCCTTCATTTTTTTGAGATATGGCAACGCTTGAGTACAGATTTTCCACAGGGATTTTCAAACTGCTCACCGAGGTATTTAAGAAGAGCAGCTCAAGCCCCTCCTGTGTGAGGGTGGGGATTACCGCCGGATTTCCGTTGACCGCAAAGGATAATATCTCATCTTCATTTTCCTGCACGGCAATTTCCGCCGATGTGATTTTAGGCAATTTATAAATTGGCTTTGTGTTTTGTATTGGGGTGGGCGAGGGTGTAGGTGCGGGGCTCGCCGACACCGTTGGGTTTGCCGTGGCTGTGGGCTGGGGGGTGGGTTTATTTACATAATTTTCAGGCACTTCGTCTACCCACTTCACATTTTTTGCCAAGACATATGCGCCGTTTGATAATTTATAAGCATAGGTGTATTTGCCGCTCCTTGTGGTTCTCTCGCTGGAGAAAACAATCAGCTTAGTGCCCTTTTCAAGACCTGCGATAATAGAGGAGTCGTCTGCTTTATTGGTTATCACGCTGGTCAAATCTCCCGTGGTCTCCACCAATTGACCCTCTTGAGCCTCGTATTTTTGAGTTCCGTCCCACTGGGTGCCACCGCCGCCTGAACCACTTCCCACTTTTCGTGTTATATTCAAGATGTGAGTTTGGTCATCTTGGCTGATATGAAAAATATTGTCCCCTTTTTCAAGGTTCAAAAAAATGCCGAAAGTGCCATCTTTGGCGGAAAGATATTCTTCTCCGTTGACCTTGATTTTGCCACCTCTGTCCCCTGTGCCTGTCATATAGACACCGGAATAATAGGTGGAATATCCGTCATTTGGATATGTAATTTTAAACTCATTAGGTACAGAAAGATGAAAAGACGGCAGATTTTCATTCTTTTTAACCGCAAGTTTTATCGCTGTCAAATCTGTTTTTTCCTCTGTCAAGGAGGTGATTACACCACCGTTAAAATCTCCGAAATTGTTCAGCACAAAAATATCGCTGACCATAGAGGGCGATGAGTAGTGCAAAAGTAATTTTTCTTTTGGAATGACGGTCTGTTTAAGGAGGGAGTATTCCTCCTCGCTTATATTTTCAGCTATAAATCCGTCCACAGCCCCTAAGGTAGCCACGTCTTTGACGGTTTCCACCTCCCCTGTTTGGAGGAATAGAGAATATTTTTTATATCCCTTGTTCAGGGACAGCTTCACCTGCTGCAAAAGCTCTTTTTCCCCTGTGTAATTATTTATGACTATCCCTGCCACGGCATACTTTTTGTGGAGGTGCTTTGCCACAGACAAGATGTCATCATGGGACAAATTTTCGCAATCCATAGAGACATAGAGCTGGATTTTTGATTTTGCCAGTGCGTTTTTCAGCTGTTTTAAGATATCCTGCTTTTTAAAGTTGTCATTATTAAAATAAACGTAACCAAAGTTGTCTAATTTAATCATACTGTCTTTGCCCGAGTTAAGAGGCACTATCAAGGTATTCAGCCCGTTGTCCTGAAGATACTTTGTCACCTCATCAATTTCAAGCTTGATTTCTTCTTTGGAGAGTGAATTGTCCACTTTGTCCATAACATTGTACTCGCCTGCCAAAATTATCTCGTCTGATAGCTTAAATTGTTTATCAAATTTTGTGAAAAATATTGCCGAGCCTGCCATTATGGCAATGACTGCCACTATTGAAAGGATTGCCTTTGTCTGCTTATTTATCATTTAACCACCTCATTATTACTATATTAACATAGAATTATTAACTTGCCATAAATTTTCGGTGAAACTTGGTGACAATTTTGACACTTTTATTATTTGCTGTTTTTATATTGCTCCACTAAAACCGTCTCATTTTCAAAATTTAGGTGGATAATCTCCGATGAGCCAGCCTCGTACAGCCAGTCTGTCACCTTGGTGGGGCGAATTTTTATCACCACTTCTGTGGGGACTTTGGAGTACATTTCAAAGCTCTCCCTGTGATATTTTTGCAGCAGACGGGCAAATTTTGCGTTGCTCTCATCTAAGGGACTGCCACAAAAAACGGCTTCTCCCTCAATCTGGGTTGCATCTTTACACAGTGCCACCTTGGGGTTATGTGAAATCTGTTGATATTTAGGGAAATTTTTATCGGTCTGCACCCATATGGCACCGTCGTACACAAGACAGGTCATCATACTCGCCATAGGGTAGTCATTTAAACAGCTTGCCAAAACCATATAGCAGCTCTCACCCAGCCGGTCAAAGAACTCCTCTTTTTTATCTTTAAAATTCATATATTGGAATGGATTACCAATGATTCCTCCTATAGAATCGCCAAAGACTAAACTAAATCCACCAAATATCCACATCAATGTGACAATTCCTATAGATATAAAAATCTGTAACA
>JAVVVT010000096.1:0-6606 GCA_036652515.1 Oscillospiraceae bacterium | reverse complement strand
CAAGAAAGACCTGCAACAGGAGTTTTTATTGGCACGCCTGCGTCCATAAGAGCAAGTGTTGAGCCACAGATTGCGCCCTGGCTGGTGGAGCCGTTGGAGGAGAGTATCTCTGAGACCAAACGTATCACATAGGGGAACTCTTCCTGACTTGGGAGCACCGGAACCAAAGCTCTCTCTGCCAAAGCACCGTGACCGATTTCACGTCTGCCGGGGCTTCTTGGTGCTCTTGCCTCTCCCACTGAATAAGGGGGAAAATTGTACTGGTGCATATATTTTTTGTCATAGACGTCCTGTAAGCCGTCGATGAGCTGTCCGTCTTTTGATGTGCCTAAAGTTGCCACAGTCAAAACCTGTGTCTGTCCACGGGTGAACATACCGCTGCCGTGAACTCTTGGGAGTATTCCCACTTCGGCTGAAAGAGGACGAATTTCATCTATTCCACGTCCGTCCACACGTTTGCCCTCGTCAAGCAACCAGCGGCGAACAACAAACTTCTGCAATTTGTACATACATTCGTCAATCATACCTATTTGCTCAGGATAAAGAGCGTCAAACTTCTGATGAACTTCATTGGTGATAGGGTTCATTCTTGCTTCACGCACATTTTTATCGTCTGTGTCCAGGGCAAATTTAACATTCTCTATGGCAAATTCTTTGATAGCTTCAAACATATCGTGGTCAACTTCCACAGGGGTAAAATCGAACTTTTTCTTGCCGATTTCTGCTACGATAGAGTCTGAAAAATCTATGAATTTCTTTATCTCTTCATGGCCTGCTTTGATGGCGTTGAGCATAACATCTTCAGGCACTTCATATGCGCCTGCCTCAATCATCACAACTTTTTCACGGCTGCAAACCAAAGTCAAGTCAAGCTTGTTTGTCTTGCGCTCTTCTTCTGAGGGCATAAGCACGATTTTATCGTCCACAAGACCCACAGAAATTCCGCCGATTGGTCCATTGAAAGGCACGTCGGAGATGGCAGTTGCAATAAATGCACCTAGCATACCTGTGATTTCAGGTGAGCAATCAGGGTCAACTGACATAACTGTCATAACTATTGCCACGTCATTTCTCATATCTTTTGGGAAAAGCGGGCGCATAGGTCTATCCACACAGCGTGATGAAAGCACGGCGCTCTCCCCCGGGCGACCCTCACGGCGCATAAATGAACCGGGTATTCTGCCTACTGAATAAATTTTCTCTTCAAAATCCACTGACAATGGGAAAAAATCTATCCCGTCTCTTGGGTTTTGGCTCATTGTGATGTTTGCGAGCACGACGGTTTCGCCGTATCTCACAAGGCAAGAACCGTTTGAAAGTGCGCACATTTTGCCTGTTTCAACAACAAGCTTGCGACCTGCAAAGGTGGTTTCAAATACTTTAAAACTCATTTTAATCTCCTTGTTTTCTTTGTCAAGGCGATGGACAGATTATATTTTTAGCAATGAATTCAGCTCTTCTGGGGCTATAAATGCCCTAAAAGCTCAATTTACTGCTAAATATAGTATCTCCCACGCCTAAAATTGTGGTGCAAATAAACACTGAAAGGCAGATGTCTCCACCTGCCTTATAGCTTTTTGATTATTTACGCAAACCTAACTTAGCAATGATGGCACGATATCTTTCGATTTCTGTCTTCTGGAGGTAAGCAAGTAGGTTTCTGCGGCGTCCAACCATCTTGAAAAGTCCACGACGTGAGTGATTGTCCTGGTTGTTTGTTTTCAGATGCTCTGTCAAATGGTTTATTCTCGCTGTGAGGATAGCAATCTGAACTTCAGGAGAACCTGTGTCGCCTTCGTGTGTCTGGTTTTCTTTGATAATGTCTAATTTGTTAATCATTTTATTCACCTTTCTAAAAAATATATTTGCCTAAAACTCAGCATAAGGCCGGTGAGTGCCTGCAACGCAAGCTTTACCCCTGTACCGATTAATAGGTCACTGATAGATTATATCACGCCTTCGCAGATTTGTAAAGGTGTAATATCCGCTAAATTACACAAGTATTTTACATATTTGATTTTTTATCGCCGTTTTTTTTAATAGAACAACAGTGTAGAATGTTTTAGCTAAAAATATACGATTTTTTATCGCCGTCTTTTTTAATAAATCGACAGCATTGCATATTTTTGCAAAGCTATATGCTTTTTTTATCGCTGCTCTTTTAAATCAAGGCGTTTTCTTTTAAATATTCTTCCGCCTTATCTGCGCTAAGAAGTATCATTGCGCTGAGCTGGCTCAAATCATCAAATTTTTGAGGGGCGAAAAGGTAGGCAAAAAATTCCACTTTTATATTTCTATAATATAAGTCCCCATCAAAGCCTTTTATGTAGGTCTCGCTGGTGAGACCCACCCCGTTCACAGTGGGGCGTGTGCCAAAGCCTGTGGCGGAAGGATATTTTTTCTCGTCCACCGTGGTACAAGAAAGATACACTCCCTCTTTGGGGTAGCACATATTTGCGGGATAAATTTGATTTATTGTGGGCGTGCCTATGGTTCTGCCTAATTTTTTGCCGTGGACAACACAAAAATCGATGCTGTATGGTCTACCCAACATCTTGTTTGCCTTTTCTATGTTGCCATTTTCAAGAGCCAATCTTATGGCGCTGCTGCTGACCACCTCACTGTCTTGGTTTAAGGTGGGAGCCTTGATAAACGCTATGCCATACTCACTGCACAGCCTTTGTAAAACGCTCACATCTCCGCTTCTGTTCTTTCCGAAAAAAAAGTTTTCCCCACAAAAAACCGCCTTTGCGCCCATAGAATTTATCAATACGTCCAAGACAAATTCCTCCGGGGTGAGCTGGCTGAAATCGGAGAAGTCGGGAGAATAGAACAAATCTATCCCCAATTCTCTCATACAGAGCAATTTTTGAGGCAGAGAGAGAATATCCTTGCCCTTATGACCTAATTTTATTGATTTTGTAAAGGTGAACACCGCTTTTTTCAGATTATTTTTTACGGCGTAGTCCCCCATCATATTTATGAGATATTGGTGAGCGACATGCACGCCGTCAAAATATCCCAGAGCAACTGCGGTGTTTTCGGTGTTGCACCAGGACATATCATAGACTTCCTGCATCTAAATTTTCCTTTTCTATATTGACAAAAAGCTTTGTAATTGACATTATTTTATCCGTCACCTTGGCGACGGCGTAAAATTTATCCTCATAATAGGCACGGTAGTCCCCGTCGGGCTTTGCTATGCGGCTCTGTGCTCCGTGGAGCGCCCTCAAAGCCAATTCACGGGACAAATCTATCCGTGGGAGGTGGGTGAAAACCGTGTCCACAGGCGCTATCAGCTCCTGGATTGTCTCATCTGCCCTCGCCTTTTGAAGCTGCTCTATGCTCACCGTGTCTGTGAGAGTGTAACCACAAGCCATTGTCCTTGTGAGGGCGGTGAGGACTGCTCCACAGCCTAAATTTTCTCCTATATCCTCCACCAAAGTGCGGATATATGTGCCCTCGGTGCAGAGCACTCTTATCACATATTCGTGCTCTGAAAGACTTTGGGTGTCCATCAATTCAAGCGCCGCCCTCTGCTCTTCACCCTGCAAGAGCTCAAGGGCTTTTATGGTGACGGTTCTCTCTTTTCTCTCAATGGTTACGCCCTGTCTTGCAAGCTTATACAAGGGCTGTCCGTTAACCTTAACCGCCGAATACATAGGAGGCAATTGCTTTATTTCGCCTTTGAAGTTTTCAAGCTGGGCTATCACATCTTGGCATACCGCCCCAACTTCACGCCTGTTTATCTCTAAACCTGTGATGTCCCCTGTGTCGGTGTTAAGCCCTAAGCGAAAGCAGGCTAAATATTCTTTGTCCTTTATTATCTGCATATCCACAGCCTTGGTGGCTCTGCCCATAAAAATAGGCAAAACCCCGGTCGCCATCGGGTCAAGCGTGCCTGAATGTCCCACTTTTTTGGTGGATAAAATGCCTCTCGCCTTGGCTATAACATCAAAACTTGTCCAGCCCTTGGGCTTCATCAGTATCAATATACCGCTGCGCTCTATTTGCATATGGCGTGCTCGACTTCCTTTAATATAGCTTTTTTCACACTCTCTAAATTGCCCATAACTTCACAGCCGGCAGCTCTGATATGTCCCCCGCCGCCAAGCCCTTGAGCAATCTGGCAGGCATCGGCTTTTTCGCTGGTGCGAATGGAGATTTTAAAGGTCTCTTCCCCAATCTGTCTGATAGTTATGGCAACGTCCACACCCTCTATGGTGCGTGGCATAGCGGAGATGCCGTCAATATCTGTGGTAGAGGGCTGAACCTCATTTAATATTTCTTGAGTGAGTGCGATAATAGCGCATTTATCTTCAAAAACAAACTCTAAATTGTTGAGCATATACTTTTGCAATGCGATATTTTTTCTGGTCTTTGACATAAAAAATTTATCTACTATCTCCACATTATCTGCCCCAAGCTCCATCAATTTTGCCGCCGCAATATGGGTGGAAGGGGTGGTGGAGGAGTATTTAAAACAGCCTGTGTCCGTAACAAGCCCCGTATAAAGGCAGTTTGCCACAAGCTTGTTAATTTCGCAGCCCATAGCCTGTATTATTTCAAGCATCAACTGCGCTGTCGCCGCCATATCGGAAAAACAGCAGAGCATCTTTGCGTAGTTTGAGTTTGAGCCGTGGTGGTCAATGCACAAATCCACGCTCTGGGCGTACTTTTCCAAATTTTCCCCTAAAAGTTGCTGGCTTGCCACGTCCACGGACACTATAAAATGCACCTCAAACTGACCCTTGTACAAAGGTATCTGCATAAAGTCATACTTTGGTGAAATTTCATCTGAACAAAGCACAGCCACCCTCTTGCCTTTGATGTGGAGAGCGTGACAAAGTCCGGCGGCACTTCCCAGTGTATCACCGTCGGGGTTTTTATGGCATAAGAGCAAAATATTGTTTTTTTCAGACAATATCTGGGCGGCTTTTGCCACATCAATATTATTTGTCATTGTTTATATCCCTTATAATCTCGTTTATTTTTTGTGCGTAAGCTGCGCCGTCATCTTTGATAAAGACAAACTCGGGGCTGCGCTTTATATGCAATCTCCTGCTCAATTCGCCACGGATAAATCCCTGCCCCTTGCTCAGGACCTTGATTGCGTTTTTGCACGCCTCATCGCCCTCTAAAACGCTTAGATAGACCTTTGCGTTGGTCAAATCGGGTGAAGTTTCCACACGCAATATGGTCAAAAAGCATTGCAGACGTGGGTCCTTCATCTGAGATATAATAGAGATTAATTCTCTTTTTATGTCCTCGTTTAATCTTTCGCCCCTTGTTGAAGCCATAAGATTACCTCCTTATTTTATAACTTGGCAATAATCACAAGGGCAAAAGCCCTTGTGATAAGCCGATTTGTTTATTTGTCCTCACGGTACTCTTCGATGATAAAGGACTCAAAGATATCGCCCTCTTTAATGTCGGCGAATTTCTCAAGACCGATACCACATTCGTAGCCTGTGGCGACCTCTTTTACGTCGTCTTTAAAACGGCGCAATGAGGCGATTTCGTCCTCGGTGATGACTATGCCGTCACGCACAACACGAATTTTTGCGTGCCTTGCCACCTTGCCTGTTTTAACATAACAGCCTGCGATAGTACCTGAAGTGGAAATTTTGTACACGCTTCTGACCTCTGCCTGACCTAATTCGACCTCTCTGAACTTAGGTGCAAGCATACCTCTCATAGCGTCTTTTACATCGTTCAAGGCATCGTAGATTACCCTGTACAGGCGCAATTCTACCTTGTCTTGCTCTGCATCTTGCTTTGCCACCGCATCTGGGCGGACATTGAAGCCGATTACAATTGCGTTAGATGCGGAAGCCAGCATAACGTCGCTCTTGGTGATAGCGCCAACGCCGGAATGGATAACTTTTACACGGACTTCATCGTTGGAGAGTTTTTCCAGTGACTGTTTTACAGCCTCTGCCGAGCCCTGTACGTCCGCTTTTACCACTATGGCAAATTCTTTCATCTCGCCCTGGGCAATCTGATTGAACAGGTTGTCAAGCGTGACCTTTTCATAGCTGTTAAAGCGCTCTTCTTTCATCTGAGAATTACGTCTTTCAGCTAGTTCTCTAGCCAATTTTTCGTCCTCTACCGCATCGAACAAGTCGCCTGCCGAAGGCACTTCTGTAAGACCTGTTATCTCCACAGGTGTGGACGGGCCTGCCTCATCAATGCGCTGACCCTTGTCGTTGGTCATAGCTCTGATACGGCCTACCGATGTGCCTGCGATGACCACATCACCCTTGTGAAGTGTGCCATTTTGAATGAGTATTGTCGCCACAGGACCAAGACCCTTATCCAGCCTTGCCTCTATGACAGCGCCCTTTGCCTTGCGGCCGGAATTAGCTCTCAGCTCCGCTACCTCGGCGGTCAAATTGACCATATCAAGGAGGGTATCTATGCCCATTCCCGTTGTTGCCGAGACGGGTACACAGATTGTATCTCCGCCCCATTCTTCAGGGACAAGCTCGTATTCTGTCAATGCCTGCTTAACTTTTTCGGCGTTGGCTGTGGGTTTATCCATCTTGTTTATGGCGACGATGATAGGTATACCTGCCGCTTTTGCGTGGTTTATGGATTCAATTG
>JAVVVT010000095.1:0-6617 GCA_036652515.1 Oscillospiraceae bacterium | reverse complement strand
CTCATACCCTTTGTATCTAATTCTATCATACCGCCAAAGCCGCCAAGACCGCCTAAAACTGCGCTTGTCATAGTGCGTGCCACGCTGTCCTTCATAAGGCGCACCGCCTCATAGCCTGCTGTTACATCAACGCCCGCCGATTTATAGCTGTCGGAAAAATTTTTCATTTTATAACCTCTTTACTTATTGATTTTTTCTTCGAATTTATCTTTTTTCTGTACTCCTTGGGTTTCTATGGGGTATTCCCCGGTAAAGCAGCCTAAACAGAAGGAACAATTTGAGTTTGGAGCTAATTTTTTTGCGTCTTCAACACTTAAAAATCCAAGTGAATCCACCCCGATATTTTTTTCAATCTCGCTGTGAGTCATCTGACAGGCGATAAGATTTTCTCTGCTGTCAATGTCTGTGCCGAAATAACAAGGGTTTGTAAAGGGGGGAGCGGTCACTCTCATATGTACTTCTGTTGCCCCAGCATCACGAAGCAGTTTGACTATCCGCTGTGAAGTGGTGCCTCGGACTATGCTGTCATCTATCATTATAACACGTTTGCCCCTCACGGTGGAGGCTATGGTGTTCAGCTTGATTTTAACCGCATTTTCTCGTTCAGCCTGACCCGGCTGGATAAATGTTCTGCCTATATATCGATTTTTTAAAAATCCCACGCCGTAAGGAATACCGCTCTCAAGGGCATATCCTTGCGCCGCATCTAAGCCGGAATCCGGCACTCCGATAACCACGTCCGCCTGTACGGGATAAGCTTTTGCCAAAAGCGCACCTGCCAATTTTCTCGCCTCGTGTACGCTCTGCCCCTCTAAAACCGAGTCCGGTCTGGCAAAATAAATATACTCAAAAACGCAAAATCCGCAAGCTTTGTCAAGACCCTCTTGATACACTTTTAGCTCTCCGTCAAAGATCTCCACGATTTCTCCCGGGCGCACATCTCTGAGATATTTTGCACCCACAGCATCTAATGCACAGGTCTCCGAGGCGAACACATACCCGCCTTTTTCTAATGTGCCTATCACCAAAGGACGAAACCCTTGTGGGTCACGGGCGGCGATAAGCTTGCGTGGAGAGAGCACCACCATTGAATATGCTCCCTTTATTTTTTGCGTGGCTCTCTTGACCGCCTCTTCAATTGAGTGGCAAGACAAGCGCTCTTTGGCTATGGTGTAAGCGATTACCTCTGTATCGTTGGAGGTGTGAAAAACTATTCCTTGGTTTTGATATTCTTCTCTTATCTGGGCGGCGTTGGTAAGGTTGCCGTTGTGAGCCAAAGATAATGTACCCTTTGCGTGCTTTACCACAATGGGCTGTGCGTTAATTGCATTTGCGCTGCCCATAGTGGCATATCGCACATGACCAATCGCCATCTGACCCTTTGGCAGACTGTCAAGAAGGTCATTTGTCAATACTTCCGGCACTAATCCCACATCTTTTACCGTGGAGATAACGCCGCAATCATTGACGGATATTCCACAGCTCTCTTGACCTCTATGCTGAAGAGCATATAGGGCAAAGCGTGTTTCATAAGCCACATCTACCGTTTCATCGCCTAATCTTGCTATGCCGAAAACCCCACATTCCTCGTGAAGTTTTTCAGATTGTAAACAGCTTTTATCACACATTTTATCTTTTTCCTTTGAATTAATTTTCATTGTTAAGCTTCTTATCTTTTGCTATTACAGCTTGTTCCATATCCCATTTGAACTGTGTGAATTTGCTGGATAGCCCCTCATCATAAACAGCCAAAATTTGCACCGCTAAAAGCGCCGCATTCTCCGCTCCGTCTATCGCCACCGTGGCAACGGGAATACCCGAGGGCATCTGCACCGTTGAGAGCAGTGCGTCAAGCCCCTCCAAAGCGGAGGATTTCATAGGCACTCCAATCACAGGGAGGGTTGTATCTGCCGCTATAACACCTGCCAAATGTGCAGCCTTGCCTGCGGCGGCTATAATCACGCCGAACCCGTTGTCTCTGGCGTTTTTCGAATATTCGCTGACAGCGGCGGGTGTGCGGTGTGCGGACATTATCCTCATCTCAAATTCAACGCCAAAACTTTTGAGCTTGTCCGCACATTTTTGCATGACAGGCAAGTCGGAATCACTGCCGATAATAATTGCAACTTTTTTAGACATAGTGCCCTCCACTTTCAATTAAAAACAAAAAGCCCTTGTGTATTGAACACAAAGGCATAAAAAAGCATACGATAGCCCTTGCTTCGCACACCTGTTTACACCCATAGCGTAGATAATTACGGTTATCACGTAGAGACTCCTGCGCCAAATTCGCAGACTAATATGGATGGAAAATATTTATTTCATACTTATGATATCACCCTTAAGCCCATTTAACAAGCAAAAAACATCATTTTTCTTAATTTCTGTTTAATGCAATATTTTGCACAACCGCTATGTTATAAATTTGTTTATGTTATACAAGACCAAAAATAAAACTATTGGATTTTATAATATTTCCCTTGTGAAAATAATACAATTATCTTTATAAAAAACATTATTTTTCCCCACAATCATACAAAGTTGATACTTTCCATTGCAAGTGCAACTCGGCTATGCTATATTTAAACAGTAATATGAATATTTTCCATATAAGCTTGTTAATACGGCACAAGCGTTTCTAAAAGACGACCGTAAATCGTCTTACTATGGTATAGGTTCTGATAAAAGTCAGGCTGTCTATGGATTTATTCGGCTTTTTAACTTATTTTTAACGGAGGCTTTTATGAACAAAATTTACACAGGCAAAACCAAAGATGTTTTCCAGCTAGAAAACGGCAACTATCTTTTGCAATTCAAGGACACTGTCACGGGAGAAAACGGAGTTTTTGACCCCGGTGCAAATACAGTCGGGCTCTCAATTGACGGCATCGGCAAACAGAATTTAAAGATGAGCGAAATTTTCTTCAAAATGCTCAACGACTCCGGAATTAAAACACATTTTGTAAGCTGCGATATGGAAAAAGGCACTATGGAAGTTTTGCCTGCCACTCCATTTGGCAAAGGGCTTGAGGTGGTCTGTCGCCTTCGTGCTGTTGGAAGCTTTTACAAAAGATACAGCGATTACGTCGCCCTTGGCGCACCTTTGGACGCATATGTGGAGATGACTTTCAAGAACGACGAAAAAGGTGACCCATTAGTGACCGAGGACGGTCTTGTGATTTTGGGCGTCATGAGCAGCAAGCAGTATCAGGAAGTGAAAAAGCAGACACAGGAAATCACAAGGATTGTGGCTTCTCAGTTTAGCAAAAAAGGGCTTGAGCTCTATGACATCAAGTTTGAATTTGGCTACAACAAGGACGAGGTCATCTTAATGGACGAAATTGCCTCAGGCAATATGCGTGTGTACAAGGACGGCGAATATGTGGATCCAATCACCCTTTCAAAAATTTTCTTGGGTGAATAAACTTTTCAGAGTAAAAACGGTAGCGGCTTTTTATCACTTAGAAAAGCTATACTAATATACAATAAATTATAATGACTTCAAAAAATATCGCCCCAAAATAATCGGGCGATATTTTTTTGCTCTATTTGTATTTATCCTAAGATTTATTTTACCTATCATTTATTTTACCCTATCATTTGTTATAGAGCCTTTTTTATTTGAAGATAAACTCCAGCCATTTATCGCATATCCGCCCCTCATCGTGGGCCGTCCTTGTGAGGACTGCATTTTGAGCAAGCGCCATGGACAGTTCTTCATCTTTTAGCATCATCTCAATTTTACTTTGTAAATCATCGGCATCATTTACCCTGCAAACCAAGCCGTTATAACCGTTTTTCATCACAGAGTCCACCCCGTCAAAATTTGTGGAAACACAGGGTATCCCCATAGACATAGCCTCAATCAACACATTTGGCATACCCTCATAATCGGAGGTGAGCACAAAAAGCGAGCAATCCCGTATGTGGTGGTAAATTTCAGGACTTTTTCCCATAAACTTTACTCTTTGTGTTATATTCAGCTCTTCACACAGTTTTTCAAGCTGTGGCAACAGCTCTCCCACCCCATAGATTTCTAAAGTGTAGCTCTGGTCTATCCCTTTGAAAGCTCTCAATAAAACAGGATAATTTTTCTGCTTTACAAGCCGTCCCACCGCCACTATCACCCTGCGCCTTTGTCCTGCAAAGGGAGGGGGCAAGCTCTTGGAAACAGGGTTTTCGATTATGGTAAAATTTTGTCTTTTTGCCCTTGAAAGGGATTTTTCAAAGTATTGCAGAGCAAAATCAGTCTGAAAAACCGCCCCTGTGAAGCCGTAGCTGTTATACACCATATTCCGCATAAGCCTTTCCATTGCCCTCTCGGGGTTGCTGAGGGGGTTGTTTCTCTCGCTTATAAACAGGGGTATTCCCCTGTTCTTTAGCGCCACACAGCAGTACATATTCACCTGAGAAAGAAAGGATATCACCACGTCGCTTTGAAACTCTCGGGCTTTTTCTTTTATAAAGCTTATTCTGCGGAGTATCGCCAAGGGCATTGGAAGGCTCTTCACATTTTCTTCTATGCAAGAAATTTTAATGTCACTGCACAGGGGATATTCTATTTTTTTATCCCACAAAAAAATAAGCTGTACGTCTATACCGTATTTTTCACAAAAGGAGTTTGCCAAAAGGCTTATCACCCTCTCGCTTCCACCTGCGGATAAATTGTATAGAACAAAGCTTATTTTCTTTTTCATATCACCACATCATTCATCTAATACACTCTTAAAGATTATTGGGTGGTGATAAAATTTATATTCATATTTTATTTTTTATCTTTTTCATTCAGCGCCATCTGCTGAACCAGCTCTTTGAATTTTATCTGAAGCTGAGACATCTTCATAGTCATATAGAACTGATGTATAATCAAAACAAAGATTGTGAGCAGAAAAACAAAGTTGATAGGTGATTGAATTTTCAGGATTGCGGACATGACAAAAGCTATTTGAGGAAATATACTTATCACTATGAGCACAGCACTGAAAAGCACCCAAAAGAAGGTGTCCTCTATGCGCACACGGCTTTTTCTTATGTACCTCACTAAGAACATAAATGTGATAATAGAGCCTAAAATTAAAAATATCCTTATCTCCTTATCCAAGAGCATACCCATTAAAAATCACCTTCTTTTCTTTTTCTCACCCATTGAATGAAAATTATACTCATTCCCATTTTTATCATATACTTTGCGGCGTTGCTCATATTCAAGTAGCTTTCTCCAGCCGTTCGCTCTGCCATATCCACCTGTATTTCCTCCACCACTGCGCCGTTCTTCATAAGGTAGCTCATAGTGTCGGGCTCGGGAGTGTAATTTGCGTCCATTGCAAATTCTTTTATCATTTTTTTATTGAACAGCCTCATACCGCTGGTGGGGTCGGTCAATTTTTTCCCTGTGGTGATGTGTATGGCAAGGGCTATTAAATATGAGCCCAAGGTGCGCAGATTTTTTGGTTTTGGCACCGTGATAAATCTTGAACCTATGACTATATCCACATTGTGTAAAACCATTTCGTCTATCATAGGCTGTATAAATTGCGGAAGATGCTGACCGTCGGCATCAAACTGAATTGCGCTTTCGTAGCCCATTTTATATGCGTATTTAAGCCCCGTTTGAAACGCCCCGGCAAGCCCCAAATTAACAGGCAAATCTATGAGATTATACCCGTTTTGTCGGCATATTAGGGCAGTGTCATCTTTGCTGCCGTCGTTTATCACAACATAGTCAAACTGGGGATAGCCGTTTATAAGCTTGTCCACCACAACTTTTATATTTGCCTGTTCGTTATATGCCGGGATTATCACAAGTGTTCTCATATTTTCCCCTAACAATATTTATTAATTTATCGCTCACGGCGTCCCAGGTGAAATATTCCACCAACTGCCTATAAGCGTTTTCAGCCGCTGTCTCGCACCAAGTTTTTGAGCCCAGCGCCTTTTTCAGCGCCCTATATATATCTTCTTGTTCCATTCCGTCCATTAAAATCCCGTAATTTTCATTGAGGATAATCTCCGGACTGCCCCCTGTGGGGGTGGTTATAATGGCGGTTTTCAGCGCCGCCGCCTCCAAGACCGTGGTGGCAAATCCCTCTGAAAACGTAGGCAAACAAAAGATATCCGCCGACTTTATGAGAGCGAGGCACTCATTGTAACCTAACTGACCTGTCAATTCCACCTTGTCTATCTCCATATCTTTTATAGGCTGCCAAAGGGCGCCGTCCCCTGCCATAATTAGAGATATATCATACTCTTTTTTTATCTGCTCAAATGCCTTTACCAGCTGGAGAACACCTTTTTCCGGAATAAACCTCCCTGCAAAAAGTATGTATCTGCCTTTTTTTATATACTGCTCCACCACAGGTGTGCCTTTTAAGGCAAGGTCGTTTAATTTTTCAACCTGGGCGGCGTTGTACAGCACTTTTTGGGTCGCTATGCCAAAATGCCCCAGCCATTCGCAACATTTTTGTGACACGCCGTAAAACTCAACATTTTTATTTTTCAGATAAGTCGCCGCTAAGTGCTCATAAAAACTCCCCACTGCCCCCACAACACCACTGCGCATCAGGTGGGCTGTGCCATGTTCAATAACTATGGCAGGCACCCCATTTTTTTTGGCAAGG
>JAVVVT010000094.1:0-6638 GCA_036652515.1 Oscillospiraceae bacterium | reverse complement strand
TACTGCGGCACCAACAGCACATCATCAAAAGTCAGTGATTCTTTCAAAATTTTGCTCATTTTACTTTTCTCCTTCTTTTATCCCTCTATAAAGTTTTATATAATAAAACCTCTGTAAATAGAAATTCATTTAAAAAAATAAAATTCACGCATTTGGCTTATTTACAGAGGTCTTATTTTCTATCAATATATTAAAAAAGAGGACTATACATTTTTGCTGTACAAATCCGCAATTTCAATATCAACTGCCGCCTTAGCTATCAGTTGGATATTTTTTGTATTATACTACAAAATAATACAAATATCAAGATATTTTTTTCTCTTATGCCCTGTAAAAATATGCAAGTAAGCCCCCTTACTTTCTGTAAAGGGGCCTAAATGTATTATTTTAATTATTCAATAATTTTGATAACAACGCCTGAACCAACAGTTCTGCCGCCCTCACGGATAGCAAAACGCAGTCCATCTTCGATAGCGATTGTTGTGATGAGTTCTACTGACATCTCAACGTTATCGCCAGGCATACACATTTCTACGCCTTCAGGAAGCTGGATAACACCTGTAACGTCTGTTGTTCTGAAATAGAACTGTGGACGATAGTTGTTAAAGAAAGGTGTGTGACGGCCGCCCTCGTCCTTTTTAAGAACATAAACTTGGCCTATGAACTTTGTATGTGGGTGGATTGAGTTTGGTTTGCAGAGAACCTGACCTCTTTGGATATCAGCTCTCTGTACGCCACGGAGCAAAGCACCAACGTTATCGCCGGCTTCTGCAAAGTCAAGAAGTTTTCTGAACATTTCAAGACCTGTGACGGTTGTCTTTGATTTTGCTTCAGCAAGACCAACGATTTCAACTTCTTCGCCAACCTTGATTGTGCCTCTTTCAACTCTACCTGTTGCAACTGTACCACGACCTGTGATTGTGAATACGTCTTCAACTGGCATAAGGAAAGGAAGGTCTGATTTTCTCTCAGGAGTTGGGATATAGCTGTCAACTGCTTCCATCAATTCAATTATGCACTGATATTCTGGAGCGTTTACATCTGTTGATTTTGATTCCAAAACAGCCAAACCTGAACCTTTGATGATTGGAGTATCATCGCCTGGGAAGTCGTACTCGTTGAGCAAGTCACGAATTTCCATCTCAACAAGGTCAAGAAGCTCTGGGTCATCAACCTGGTCAACTTTGTTCATGAAAACAACGATGTAAGGAACGCCAACCTGACGTGAGAGCAAGATGTGCTCACGAGTCTGAGGCATTGGGCCGTCAGCAGAGGAAACAACCAGAATAGCACCGTCCATCTGTGCAGCACCTGTGATCATGTTTTTAACATAGTCAGCATGGCCTGGGCAGTCAACGTGAGCATAGTGACGATGTTCTGTCTCGTACTCAACGTGTGAGGTGTTGATGGTAATTCCACGTTCTCTCTCTTCAGGAGCTTTGTCGATGTTTGCGTAGTCTGTAAACTCTGCGCCGCCCTTCATAGCCAATACCTTTGTGATAGCAGCTGTAAGAGTTGTCTTGCCGTGGTCAACGTGACCGATGGTGCCGATGTTAACGTGTGGTTTAACTCTTGCGAATTTAGCTTTTGCCATAGTAAGAAATCCTCCTATTATCTATAAGAAAATGTTGTTTATTATTGTACCAATTATTCGCTTAAAAATCAAGCTAATATTGATTAATCTTTCTTTGCTCGTCCAGCCATAATGCCTTCGGCAATTGACTTTGGAACTTCAGCATAGTGGCTGGGCTCCATAGCATAGTTGCCACGACCCTGTGTCTTTGAACGAATATCTGTGGCGTAGCCAAACATATTCTGCAAAGGAACAAGTGCGTTGACCTGCTGTGAACCCGGTCTTGCCTCTGTGCCCTGAATAAGTCCACGACGACCGTTAAAGTCACCCATAACATCGCCCAAATACTCTTCAGGAACAGTTGTTGCGACTATCATTATAGGCTCTAAAATCACTGGGTTTGCCTTGCGCATAGCCTCTTTAAAAGCCATAGAACCGGCGATTTTAAATGCCATTTCAGAAGAGTCAACTTCGTGGTATGAACCATCATAAAGTGTGACCTTTACGTCCACAACCGGATAACCTGCCAAAACGCCTGCTTTCATTGCGCCTTGAATACCCTGATTTACAGGCTCAATATATTCTTTTGGAATAGAGCCGCCCACAACACCGTTGATAAATTCATAGCCTTTGCCCTGCTCGTTAGGCTCAAGAATGATCTTAACGTGACCATACTGACCTTTACCGCCGGACTGACGGGCATATTTCATATCTACGTCTGCTTTGGACTTGACTGTCTCACGGTAAGCAACCTGTGGTGCGCCTACGTTAGCTTCTACTTTAAATTCACGAAGCAAGCGGTCAACAATGATTTCAAGGTGTAATTCACCCATACCGGCAATTATTGTCTGTCCTGTTTCTTCATCGGTGTAAGTTTTAAAAGTAGGATCTTCCTCTGCAAGTTTTGCAAGTGCAAGTCCCATTTTTTCCTGACCGACTTTAGTTTTAGGTTCGATAGCTACACGGATAACCGGCTCCGGAAACTCCATGCTCTCAAGAATAACAGGATTCTTTTCGTCGCACAGTGTGTCACCGGTGGTTGTATTTTTGAGGCCAACGGCAGCGGCGATATCACCTGCATAGCAGATATCGATATCCTGACGATGGTTTGCGTGCATTTGAAGAATACGTCCGATTCTCTCGTTGTTATCCTTGACTGAGTTATAGACAGATGTACCTGTTTTAACTACGCCTGAATAGACACGGAAGAAACAAAGTTTTCCCACAAACGGGTCGGTGGCAATCTTGAAAGCCAGTGCAGAGAAAGGAGCTTCGTCGGTTGACGGGCGGCTTGTCTCTTCGCCGGTGTCGGGATTGACGCCTTTGATGGACTCAACATCACTTGGTGAGGGCATAAAATCAACAACCGCATCTAACAGCTGCTGTACGCCCTTGTTGCGGTAAGAAGTGCCACAGATTACAGGAACTATCGTGTTTGCAATAGTGCCTTTGCGGATAGCCGCTTTGATTTCAGCCTGTGTGAGCTCTTCGCCCTCAAGGTATTTCATCATAAGCTCTTCATCAGCTTCTGCTGCGTGCTCCACCATCTCAAGGTGATATTGTTTTGCTTTTTCAAGATACTCATCAGGAATTTCAATCTCTTCAAATCCTTTGTTGATATCTTTATCAAAGATCATCGCTTTCATCTTAACTAAGTCAATCATACCTACATATGCATCTTCTGCACCCATAGGCAACTGGATTGGCACTGCGTTACATTTCAAGCGGTCTTTCATCATTCTGACAACATTATAGAAATCAGCACCCATAATGTCCATCTTATTTACATAAGCCATTCTAGGTACTTTGTACTTATCAGCCTGACGCCATACGGTTTCAGACTGGGGTTCAACACCGCCTTTTGCACAAAATACTGTAACGGAGCCGTCGAGCACACGCAATGAGCGCTCAACTTCAACTGTAAAGTCAACGTGGCCGGGAGTGTCGATGATGTTAATTCTGTGACGATTTGCTTTTATCTGAGCAGCATCTTTTATCTCGGAATGTGCCCAGTAACATGTTGTCGCAGCAGAGGTGATTGTAATGCCTCTCTCCTGCTCCTGAGCCATCCAGTCCATCGTAGCAGCACCCTCGTGAGTTTCGCCTATTTTATGGTTAATACCGGTCAAATAGAGAATTCTCTCGGTTGTGGTGGTTTTGCCTGCATCGATATGGGCCATGATGCCAATGTTTCTGGTCATATCCAGTGAAACGTCTCTTGCCATTTTTCCTCCTTAATTTACTAATAGCCTACACCGCTTTTAGGCGGCATAGACTGTGCAAAAGTAAAAATTAATATCTGTAATGTGCGAAAGCCTTGTTGGCCTCTGCCATCTTGTGTGTGTCCTCACGCTTTTTGCATGCATTTCCGTTTCCGTTAGATGCGTCTACAATTTCGCCTGCAAGTCTCTCACACATAGTTTTTTCGTTTCTGTTTCTTGAGTAAGTTGTGAGCCATCTCAGACCTAAAGTCTGTCTTCTCTCCACTCTTACTTCCATTGGAACTTGGTATGTTGCACCGCCTACACGGCGAGCTTTAACCTCCAGCAACGGCATGATATTCTCCATTGCCTTTTCGAATGTCTCCAGTGGATCATTGCCTGTTTTAGCTGATACGATATCAAATGCACCGTACACTATTTTCTGAGCAACGCCCTTTTTGCCGTCTAACATTATGCTGTTGACAAGCTTTGTAACTAATTTGGAGCTGTACAATGGATCAGCCAGTACATCTCTTTTTGCAATATTACCTCTTCTTGGCACTGTTCTTCCCTCCTTCATTATTATTGATGATATCTTTGGTACTCAAAAGTGTAAAAAAACTTCTGCTGCTAAAAAAGGGGCTTGCTATTGTATATATAAAGCCCTTTTCGGCATTTTAATGTAATTTCACTTTATCTAAGCTATTTTTTTACAGCGCCAGCTTTTGGACGCTTTGCACCGTACTTTGAACGGCTCTGCATTCTCTTTGCAACGCCCTGTGTATCCAAGGTACCACGAACTGTATGGTAACGAACACCAGGAAGGTCCTTTACACGACCGCCACGAATAAGAACAACGCTGTGCTCTTGAAGGTTATGGCCGATACCAGGGATATAGCTTGTTACCTCTATACCGTTGGAAAGACGAACTCTTGCAACTTTTCTAAGGGCTGAGTTAGGTTTTTTAGGTGTCATTGTTCTAACAGCTGTGCAAACACCACGTTTCTGTGGAGCTGACTGGTCTGTCGCCATATTTTTATTGCTGTTAAAGCCTTTTTGTAGCGCCGGAGCTGTTGATTTCTTCACCAAAACTTCTCTGCCTTTGCGAACTAATTGGTTGAATGTTGGCATTTTTTATTTCCTCCTATTACAATTACTATATGTGAAAGCAAATCTGTCAACTTGTACAAAATTTGCTTGCAAACATCAGCACATTAACTGTGCCAAAATTTATTGTACTATTTTGGCACAGTTATGTCAATAGTTTTTTAATCAATATTTGCATTTTCCATTTGAGCATAGTACTTTTCGGCAATATTTGCACCGGCAGGTATAAGTTTACCGATAATTACGTTCTCTTTAAGACCTAACAGTGGGTCTACCTTGCCACGGATAGCGGCGTCGGTGAGCACCTTTGTGGTCTCTTGGAATGATGCTGCTGACAGGAAGCTCTCAGTTGCCAGAGCAGCCTTGGTGATACCAAGTATCACGTCGGTAACTTTCGGCAATTCCAAGGTGTCCTCGCCTGCGGCGATTTTAGCTTTTAGGCTATCCAACTTCTCTTTGTACTCTTTATAGTCTATCATCGCTCCGCCTATAAGGTCAGTTGAGCCGACTTCGTCAACTCTGACTTTCTTCATCATCTGGCGGACTATAACCTCGATATGCTTGTCATTGATTTCAACACCCTGTACACGATAAACTTTCTGTACCTCTTGAATGATGTAATCCTGAACAGCTGTTCTGCCCTTGATAGCTAAAATATCACTTGGAGCTGCTGAACCCTCGGTCAAATATGCACCCTTTTCGATGACTGCGCCGTCGAATACTGATGGCACCAATCTCTGGTCAAATGGGATAAGGTAGCTCTTCTCGCAAGATGCGCCGTTTTCATCAAAGCCTTCAATGACTGCATAAGTGCCTTTTTTGGTCTCATCTATATGAACCTTGCCGGCAATTTCAGACATTATGGCAATCATCTTAGGACGTCTTGCCTCAAACAATTCTTCTACACGAGGCAAGCCCTGAGTGATATCAGATGCGGAAGCTATACCGCCTGTGTGGAAGGTACGCATCGTAAGCTGCGTGCCCGGCTCGCCGATGGACTGTGCGGAGATTGTTCCCACAACTTCGCCCACCTTGACAGCCTCGCCGTTTGCCAGTGAAGCGCCGTAGCACTTTGAGCAAGTTCCGATAGGTGCCTTGCAGTTGAGCACGCTGCGTATCTCAATTTCTATATCCTTGGTCTCATACTTGCCTGTGGTCTCGTCTTTGACGCCATAAGCCTTGATTATTCTGTCAATTGCTGCGTTGTCCATAATTTCATCTTTGGAGACTATCAATTCACCGCTCACAGGGTGGAACAAGTCCGCCACCGTGTAACGACCTTTGAGTCTGTCTGCCAAAGGTTCAATCAGGCTGTTGCCATCACGAATTTCTTTCACAAAGATGCCGTGGGTTGCTCCACAATCCTCTTCTCTGACTATTACGTCATGGGATACGTCCACAAGACGACGTGTCAAGTAACCGGAGTCCGCTGTTCTCAAAGCTGTATCCGCAAGACCTTTACGGGCGCCACGAGCAGAGATAAAGTATTCCAAGACGTTAAGACCTTCACGGTAGTTCGCCTTGATTGGAATTTCAATAGTCTTGCCCGAGGTAGAGGCGATAAGACCACGCATACCTGCCAGCTGTTTAATCTGGTTCATAGAACCACGAGCGCCGGAGTCCGCCATCATCCAAATCGGGTTTCTTGAGTCCATATTCTCTTGAAGAGCCTTTGACACAAGGTCCGTTGTTCTGTTCCAAATGTCGGTTATGCTCTTGTATCTCTGGTCATCGCTCAAAAGACCTTTTTCGTACAT
>JAVVVT010000093.1:0-6673 GCA_036652515.1 Oscillospiraceae bacterium | reverse complement strand
CCTTGACAGGCGCCGAAAAAAATCTTGAAAACGCTCTGATTTATGTTGATAAAGAGGGCTGTGGCGAATGTAAAGAGGCATCAGTGGTGATAGATAACATAGGAAAAGCATATGATATGCCAATTTATCACTATAACACCATATATGACACAGATGATAATATGGAAGAGTTAAAGCAGGTGTTGGAGGGGTATAAAATCACTTCGGTGCCGGCGGTGGTCCTCATTAAAAATGGAAAATATGAGACGACATTTTACAGCGAGGAGATAAAAACCGATAAAGTGCAGATATATTTAAAGGAAAATTCAGATTTTTTTACCAAGAAATAAAGGGCAAAACAGTAGATGAAGAGGAGACAGTTTTACGCTGCCTCCCCTTTGTTTTATCGCCGTAAAATTTCTGTCAAGCCCCAATTTATGACAATAAAATTATACTGTTGACATTTTGATAAAAAGGGAATATAATTCTAAGATGTACAATAATGGATTGGTAGGCTCATTTTGCTATTTTTCAAAGAAAATTCGTCGAAAATACGCAAAATAACCCACAAAAATCTACTATTTGCACAAATATTTTTTATATTTTGGCAATAAAAAACTTTTCTATAAGTTCTTTGCAGTAATTCTGTGCAAAAAAGTTGTAAAAAAGTTAGCAGGGAAAGATTTTTTTAAAGAATATTTCCTTGTGTTGGCGTCTTTTGAAAAGCGCTTTGCAGTAATTCTGTGCAGAGCCTTTCAGGAGAAAACCGTTGCCTTTATACCTATTATCGGCAATAATATTTATGAAGGAGATTACGAAATAATGGTGAAAGTAAAACCAACGATGCTTGGCACTACTGAGCGAATGAATTTTGCTAAAATCAATGAAGTTTTAGAGATGCCCAACCTCATCGAAGTGCAAAAATCGTCCTATGAGTGGTTTATCAAAGAGGGTATCAAGGAAGTTTTCAGAGATACCGGTGCAATTGAGGACCATACAGGCACGCTCGCCCTTGAGTTTGTTGATTACCGCATTGAAAACCAGACAAAGTATGAAGTCAAAGAGTGCAAGGAACGTGATGTCACCTATGCTGCACCTTTAAAGGTCACTATCCGCTTGCTCAACAAAGAGACAGGTGAGATAAAACAGCAAGAAAAATTTATGGGTGATATGCCTAAGATGACCGACAGCGGCACATTTATCATCAATGGCGCTGAACGTGTTATCGTTTCACAGCTTATTCGTTCTCCGGGCGCTTATTTCAAACTTGACCACGATAAGACAGGTAAAAAGTTGTACGCAGGTACTATAATACCTAACCGTGGTGCTTGGCTTGAGTATGAAACCGATATCAATGATATATTTTATGTCCGTATAGATAAAAACAGAAAGCTCCCCGTGACCACATTTTTGCGTGCTTTGGGTCTTTCTTCAAACGAGCAGATAAGAGAAGTTTTCGGCGATGATGAAAGAATAGAAGCCACCTTGGTGAAGGACACAACCTCCAACACTGAAGAGGGCTTGCTTGAAACTTACAGAAAGCTCCGCCCGGGCGAGCCACCTACGGTAGAAAACAGCCAGACCCATATCAATAACCTGTTTTTTGACCCAAGAAGATATGACTTGTCACGTTTTGGTCGCTACAAATTCAATAAAAAGCTCTCTATATCAAACAGAATTACAGGTGAAGTCGCAGGCGAGATGGTAGTTTCTGCCCTCACAGGCGAAATCCTCTGTGAAGAGGGCACACGCATAAGCGAAGAGCTTGCCACCATAATTGAAAATAACGGCGTTGCGGTTATGCACATTAAAAAAGATGACGGCACGCTGGTAAAAGTTATCTCAAACGGTATGGTTGACCATAAGGTTATCACCGGTCTTGATTTGACAAGTGAGGGCATAAACGAGAAAGTTTGTTTTGCCGCACTGAAAGAATTTATGGACGAAGCCGCAGGCGATAATGATAAATTAAGCGAGCTCATGGTGGAAAACCGTGATAGATTAATCCCTAAAAACATAACCACCGATGATATATTTGCATCTGTCAACTATGTTAACTGCTTGGCACACGAAGTGGGACTGTTCGATGATATAGACCACTTGGGCAACCGCCGTATCAGAAGCGTAGGCGAGCTTTTGCAAGCACAGTTCCGCACGGGTATAATCCGTATGGAGAGAACTATCCGTGAGAGAATGGATCAGCAGGACAGAGACACAATCACCCCCGAAAGCCTTATAAACATCAAGCCCGTGGTGGCGATAATGAAAGAGTTTTTCGGCTCATCGGCACTGTCACAGTTTATGGATCAGACAAACCCGCTGGCTGAATTGACCCACAAACGTCGTCTTTCTGCCCTTGGCCCCGGCGGACTTTCAAGAGACCGTGCAGGTTTTGAAGTCCGTGACGTGCATTATTCTCACTATGGCAGAATGTGTCCTATTGAGACCCCGGAAGGACCGAACATCGGCTTGATTTCATATCTTGCCACCTTCTCAAGGATAAACGAATACGGATTTATTGAGGCTCCTTACCGCAAGGTTGACAAGGCGACGGGAATAGTCACCCGTGAAGTGGTCTATATGACTGCCGACGTGGAAGACAGATACACAGTGGCTCAGGCAAATGAGCCTTTGGACGAAGACGGACGTTTTGCCCGTGAGCGTGTAAATGCCCGCTACCGTGATTTAATCCTTGAAACAGACCGCAACAAGGTAGAATATATGGACGTATCACCGAAAATGGTGGTCTCCGTAGCTACATCTATGATTCCCTTCCTTGAAAATGATGATGCTAACCGTGCCCTTATGGGTTCAAACATGCAGCGTCAGGCAGTGCCGCTCCTCCGCCCCGAAGCGCCTATCGTGGCAACAGGTATGGAGTACAAAGCAGGCTATGACTCAGGAGTTGTGGTCATCGCAAAAAATGACGGCGTGGTAGAAAAAGTTGCCGCAGACAAAATTGTTGTGAGAACAGGCAAAACCACCACAGACGATTATGATATTATCAAATTTATGCGCTCTAACCAGGGCACTTGTATCAACCAGCACCCAATTGTAAGCGAGGGCGAAGTGGTTAAAAAGGGTCAAGTTATCGCAGACGGCCCGTCCACAGACCACGGCGAAATCTCACTGGGCAAAAACGTGCTTGTGGGATATATGACCTGGGAGGGCTATAACTACGAAGATGCTATCCTTATAAACGAGAGGGTGGTCTCAGGGGACGTATTTACCTCAATCCATATTGAGGAGTACGAAATCGAAGCGAGAGAGACAAAGCTAGGACCTGAGGAAATCACTCGTGAAGTGCCAAACGTAGGCGAGGACGCTCTTAAAAACCTTGACAGCAGAGGTATTATCCGCATAGGTGCAGAAGTTTCAAGCGGCGATATCTTGGTGGGTAAGGTCACACCTAAGGGAGAGACAGAGCTCTCACCTGAAGAGAAATTGCTCCGTGCAATCTTTGGAGAAAAAGCGGGCGATGTGAGAGATACTTCCCTCAAAGTGCCTCACGGCGAATATGGCACAATAGTAGACGTTAAAATATTTACCCCTGAAAACTCCGACGAGATAAAACCCGGCGTAATCGAGGTGGTAAGAGTATACATCGCACAGAAACGTAAAATTTCAGTGGGCGATAAAATGGCAGGCCGCCACGGCAACAAGGGCGTTGTCTCAAGAATTCTCCCACAGGAAGATATGCCATTTATGGCAGACGGCACACCTCTTGACTTGGTGCTCAACCCACTGGGTGTTCCATCTCGTATGAATATCGGTCAGGTGCTGGAAGTCCATTTGGGCTATGCCGCAAAAGCTTTGGGCTGGAAAGTTATGACACCTGTTTTTGACGGAGCAAAAGAGACTGATATCTTTGAGCTGCTCAAACAGGCAGGACTGCCAGAGACCGGCAAAGCACAGCTTTATGACGGCAGAACAGGCGAGCCTTTCGACAATCCTGTAACTGTGGGTTATAAATACTTCCTCAAACTTCATCATCTTGTTGATGATAAAATTCACGCCCGTTCAATCGGTCCATATTCATTGGTCACACAGCAGCCTTTGGGCGGTAAAGCTCAGTTTGGCGGTCAGAGATTTGGTGAGATGGAAGTTTGGGCGCTTGAAGCTTACGGCGCAGCGTACACACTTCAAGAGATACTCACTGTTAAATCAGATGATATGGTCGGCCGTGTAAAGACTTATGAAGCAATCTTCAAAGGTCAAGAGATACCAAAGCCGGGCATACCTGAATCCTTCCGTGTTCTTATTAAAGAGATGCAGTCATTGGCTTTGGACGTTCGTGTTTTAGACGAGGACGGCGCCGAGATAGACTTGAAGCAGACCTATGAAGAGGACGATGTAAAGGGCGATTTCGCCAGTGAGATTGCAACCGAGTTAGTGGAGACAGACGAAGATTTAAAGGGATTTCTTGTAAGTGACAACTTGGAAGATTCAGACCTTGATTTTTCTGATGAGGAAGACGACGATGACGAATCAGACCTTGAAATGGATATGGAAACTGATGAGGCAGAGGAGTCGGACGAAGAAAAGTAGACTTTTAGTTTATTGTATGCTCTTGACAATTCAGCAATACGCCTAAAACATAAACATTAAGGCGCTTTGAGCAAGCAACCGCTCTCAAAGGTAAATCTGAATTTATAAACACGAAAGAGCTTCAATCTTGACAAAATGTATATGAGGCACAGCCGATGATATCTAATATTATATAACCATTATATATGGCGATTGTCGGCTCAGTGCATCTTCATCTTCGTAAAAATTACAGCTTGGGCGTACCGTTCAGTGCGCTTATGAGGCTGTAACACTGACAACACAAAGAAAGGGAGTTTTGCTAAATATGGCACATAACACTTTTGATTCAATAAAAATCGGCCTTGCTTCACCAGAGCAGATTTTAAGCTGGTCACACGGTGAGGTCACAAAGCCTGAAACCATAAATTACCGCACACTTAAACCCGAGAGAGATGGTCTTTTCTGCGAAAGAATATTTGGACCTACCAAAGACTGGGAATGTAACTGCGGCAAGCTAAACAAAAACCGTCACAAAGGACAAATTTGCGACAAGTGCGGAGTGGAGTCCACCCGTGCAAAGGTCAGACGTGAAAGAATGGGACATATCGCTTTGGCGGCGCCTGTTTCACACATTTGGTACCTTAAAGCTGTCCCCTCAAGAATAGGTTTAATCTTGGACGTGACACCTAAATCACTGGAAAAAGTTATTTATTTCTCATCATATATCGTCACAGACAAAGGATTTACAGCGCTGGAAGATAAACAGTTGCTCTCTGAAAACGAGTACAACGATATGGTGGACCGTTACGGCGAGGACTCTTTCCGTGCCTCAATGGGCGCAGAAGCTGTAAAAGAGCTCCTTGAAAGAATTGACTTAGAGCAGATGTCTGCGGAATTGACAAAAGAACTTGAGAGTGCAACAGGTCAAAAGAGAGTTAAGCTCTACAAGCGCTTAGAGCTTTGCGAGAGCTTCAGACTGTCAGGCAACCGCCCTGAATGGATGATTTTGGACGTTGTCCCTGTGATACCACCGGATATTCGCCCTATGGTTCAGCTAGACGGCGGCAGATTTGCAACCTCCGACCTGAACGACCTTTACAGAAGGGTTATCAACCGGAACAATCGTCTTAAAAAGCTTTTGGAATTATCTGCACCGGACATCATTGTCAGAAATGAAAAAAGAATGTTGCAGGAGGCTGTTGACAGCCTTATAGATAACGGACGCCGTGGCCGTGCGGTCACAGGAGGCACCTCCAACAGACCTCTTAAATCTCTGTCGGATATGCTCAAGGGCAAGCAGGGACGTTTCCGTCAGAACTTGCTGGGCAAGCGTGTGGACTATTCCGGCCGTTCGGTTATCGTGGTAGGTCCTGAATTAAAGATGTATCAATGCGGTCTGCCTAAGGAGATGGCGCTGGAACTCTTCAAGCCTTTCGTAATGAGAGAGTTAGTTGAAAAGGGCTATGCCACCAATATCAAGAGCGCAAAGAAGGTTGTTGAAAAGGCAAAAGCAGAGGTTTGGGACGCACTTGAGACCGTTATCAAAGGTCACCCGGTGCTTTTGAACCGTGCGCCTACACTTCACCGTCTGGGTATTCAAGCATTTGAACCCGTTTTGGTGGAAGGCCGTGCGCTGAAACTTCACCCCTTAGTGTGTACCGCCTACAACGCCGACTTTGACGGTGACCAGATGGCTGTTCACGTTCCTCTTTCAAGAGAGGCACAAAACGAGGCAAGAACACTTATGCTCGCCTCAGGCAACCTACTCAAACTTTCAGATGGCTCACCTGTTGCTGTTCCTTCACAGGATATGGTGCTGGGTTCTTACTACCTGACCTACGACCGTGCCGACGAGTTGGGCGCGGGCCACGTCTTCTCCAACTCTGACGAGGCTATGCTGGCTTACGACTCCGGCGCGCTGCAAATCCACGCTCCCATCAAGGTGCGGATGTACCGGGAAGTCAACGGCGAAATGACCCATGCTCTGGTGGACACCACCGTGGGCCGGCTCATCTTCAATCAGGCCATTCCGCAGGATTTGGGCTATGTGGACCGCACCGACCCCAAAACCATGTACGATCCCGAGATTAACTTCCAGGTGGGCAAAAAGCAGCTGGGCAAAATCATTGAGAAGTGCATCAACACCCACGGCTTCAACGAGTCCGCC
>JAVVVT010000092.1:0-6675 GCA_036652515.1 Oscillospiraceae bacterium | reverse complement strand
GGTTTTCAGGTATTTACCCCATATGTAAAGCATCTTTCAGCCGTTTTATTTAATTCATTTTATCACGTTTATTTATTTTACCCCATACATATTACAGTTTTAGATATCTGTTTTATTTACTTATTTCATCTATTTATTCCCATACATATTACATCTTTCAGTTAGGAGAAACCATGGAGCTTTCAGAGAAACATTGCTGGGCGGAGATTGACGTGGGAGCCATAAAGCACAACTACAATTTGATTAAAGACACCTTTGGCAGACCTTTTTACACGGTGGTAAAGGCGGACGCTTACGGTCACGGGGCGAGATTTTTAGGGAGAGTTTATCAAGAATTAGACACCTTCGGGCTTTGCGTTTCCAGCTTTTCAGAGGCTATGGAACTTCGCTACGCCGGGGTGAGCAAGCCCATTTTGATTTTGGGTTACACCGACCCCTCCCGTGCCTATGACCTGTTTAAAAACAACCTTACACAGGTTATTTTCTCCTTGGACTACGCCCGCCAGCTTAATGACAACGCCCTATATCCCATAGAATGTCACGTTAAATTAGACACGGGAATGGGTCGCTTGGGCTTTGATTTAATCGGGGACAAAGAGGCGGCTTTCAGCGATATACGCCGGCTTTTAAGCCTCCACAACCTAAAAATCACAGGTATGTTCAGCCATTTTCCAGCGGCGGACAGCTTGGGGGAAAGGGAGCTTTTGTACACCCAAAGGCAGCTTGATTTGTTCGCCGAGGCAGTGCGCCTTATGGACAGCTGGGGCTTTAATTTAAAGGTGCTCCACGGGCAAAATTCCGCCGGCATCGCAAGAAAATTAGACGGGGTGTTCAACACTATGAGGGCAGGCATTATCCTTTACGGAGAGCAGCCCTCGGGGGAAGTCATTATGCCTCAGCTGAAAAAAACAATGGTGATGAAAACCATAGTCACCCAGATAAAAGCTGTAAAAGCAGGGCAGTTTATCGGCTACGGTATGCAGTTTTGCGCCGAAAAAGACTGTATAATCGCCACCCTCGCCTCGGGATATGCCGACGGCGTGCCAAGGCAGTTGAGCTACACCGGTTACAGCGTGTGTATAAATGACAAATTTTATCCCCTATCTGGGCGAGTTTGTATGGACCAGATGATGATTGACGTAAGCGGCGGAGACGTGAATGTGGGGGACGAAGTGCGGGTTTTAGGTGGCGAGGGGGAGACCTCTTTTGACACGGTGGCGCAGAAAACTATGACGGTGAACTGTGAAGTTTTGTGCGGAATAGGCAAGCGTGTGCCACGTCTGTATAAAGAAAACGGCAAAATCCTCCATATCCAGTACGGGATTTAATGGCAAATTTTATAGGCGCTGTCTTAATTGACGGCGCTTTTTTAATCTTAAAATCCCCCTTAAACATAAACGTGGCGATATTCTCAAGGCAAAATATCACGCTTTTTTAGTCTTAAAATCCGCCTTTATCTTTGTAATATACTTTTTCTTATAGCTAATGTCTAAGGCAATTATACAAAATTTTACATATTAAACCCCCTCATTATTTAGAAAACTTTGTCATTTGTTGGTTTTTTCTATACAATATGACTAAAATCCGTATATTTTTTTGACAGAGAATATATATAATGGTATAATATTAATATTACGTTAAAATTAACGTAGATAATCCCTATGGTTTAAACAGGATATTTTTACCTAAAATACAAACAAAAGATGGGCGAAATGCCCGATATTCCCCTTTAAAGTAATATCAAAGGAGATTTTATGAAAAAAACAATCGAAAAGCTTAAAGCTTTTTGGGCGCAGAGCCGAGGTAAGGTGATTTACGTCTTGCTTGCGCTCTGCCTTTTAGGTCTTTCGGCAGGCTCGATTTACTCTTTGCTGACAATCGTAAAGGTGCAGGACGGGGATAAATCCACCGTTTTCCTCACTATGTTTTCCAGCGAGGAGAGACTTTTAGATATGGCAGGGGCTGAAGTGGAAAACGGCGACACGGTGCTTTTCACCTCTTTCACCGACAACTACAAGAACTTGACTATCACACGCACCTTTGATGTGCCAATCACCGTAGACGGGCAGACCACCACCGCCAGCCTTTCCCAGGGCAATGTGGCGGACTGTCTTGCCAGCGCAGGGGTGGTTTTGGACGACAACGATTTTTCTGTTCCCAGCTTGCACGCACCCATAAAACAGGGGGACGAAATTCGGGTTTACCGTGTGGAATATGTGGACAACAAATACGAAGAGACTGTCCCATTTGGCACTGTACACCGGAAAAACAGCCTGACCTATCGCTTTAAAAAGAAGAGCTATGTGCTTAAAGAGGGCTCAAAGGGCAAGAATTTAGTCACCTATCGGGAACGATATGTGGACGGGGAGTTGGACGTGGCTTTGGTGAGCAAGGTAGAGGTGCTTAAAAAGCCCGTTGACCAGGTGGTGCTCTCATATGCCAACGCACCTGTATCCCCCTTAAAAGGTCCTCCCGGGGTCACTGTGAGCAATGGAGTGCCAAGCAGTTACTCCTATGTGATACAGAATGTGGCGGCAACCGGATACTCTGCCAAAAGGGGCAAGGGCTCCTCGGGGCTGGGGCTGTTTTACGGCTCGGTGGCGGTTAATCCCAACGTGATACCCTATGGAACAAAGATGTATATTGCAAGCCCCGACGGGCAATTTATCTATGGTTTTGCCATAGCCACCGACACAGGCACGGCGCTTATGGAGGGGATAATCGGGGTGGATTTATTTTATGAAACCTATAAAGAGAGCAGCCTCAACTGGAAAAACGTGGTGAATATATACGTTTTCTAAGGTTTAATGATGTTTGCTGATATTTATTGATGTTTCTGATGTTTATTGATGTCTACTGATGTTTATTGATGTTTGCTGATGTTTACTGATGTTTACTGATGTTTACTGATATTGTCTGATTTTTACTGATATTTTCAAGATAAACTTTTTGCCATAAGCTTTATAATTTATCTATCAATATTTCTTCAAGCAAATTTTTACAAGGCTCTTATCAATATTCTTTGAGATAAGCGTTTATAATATATCTATACCTTCTTCCCTCCCATATCCCTAAAATTAAGCACAAAATATACTGCCCTGCTGGAAAGATAATTCCGGCAGGGCAGTATTTATTATAATGCTTATTATAATGCTTATTATAGTCTTGCAGTTTTTATTGTAGTGCTATTTTACCTATCGGGTGGTACGACCCGCTTTTTCTCACTAAATCTTTGGATATTTTTATAAAATTTCCAAAATTTCGCCTACATATTATTATTTCTCTTATTCTGTGCCACAGACTGCTTCCAAGCGTGGAGAGCAATTGCCACAGCGATAACGCCGTAAGCGATAAATACACGGAAGTATTCGCCGATGACCGCTGAACCGAAGATGTTTTTGCCTGCCATAGGTGATACATTGAACAATAAGTGGAAGAGCAAGGTGCCCAAAATTGCCTGTGGAACAGTTGCCTTTGTGACGGAAGCTCCGCCTATAAGCAGTGCCGCTGAGGCGAACATTCCCACGTTTGAGTGGGCGGAATAGGTGGAAAGTGTTCCCAAGTTTTGGCTGAAAATTATCTGTCCCCAGCCTGCCAAAACCACTGACATAATCGTGGCAATTGTTCTTGTCTTGTTCACATTTATACCGCTGACCTCGGCGATTTCCATATTTTGACCTACCGCACGCATATTCTGTCCCAACTTTGTTTTGAAAAAGAAGGTGATAAACACGCATAATAGTCCTATCAAGCCAAAGGTGACCACGGGGACTTTCACCACTCTTTTATACATAGCCAAAGCCGGCAAGAACTGACCTACCACACCTGTTACAAGGCATAAAACGCTCAAGACTGCTGTGCTTGTCTTGACTTTTTTCTTCTTGAAGTAGCCGTAAGCCACCCAGAGCACCCCGATTAGTCCAACGCCTAGGGCGAAAGTGAAAATATCGGTTTTGATAAGGTTGTCAATGGCGTATTTTATCCCTGCCAAATCAATGGTATTCCTCACGCCCACGCCTGTGCGAGGCATCATAATATTAGGGGCGTCTATCTTGATTACTCCACCTAATATGAACAGGAAAACAATCATATAAAGTCCGTGGGCGAAGTAGCCGATAAACATACTGGTTATCATCTCTTGACCCTTTGTTTTGTTCATAAGTAAGGCTGACAGCCAGCCGAAAAATACTGCAAAAGGCACGGTGATAAGCGCCGCCGCTATAACTCCCATTATGCCTGTGATGTTTAAAACCGACACGATAAACATAGCTATCTGAGCCGCCATGGCACCCACCACAATGCCGAAGTTAAGACCCATTCCCGCAAGTATCGGGAAGAGGAGGGAGAGCACCAAAATGCCGTTACGGGCAAATCTTGACACCACGTCGGACATAATTATTGACCCGTTGACCCCTGAATAAGCCACGCCTATGGCGGAGATACCAAGAAAAACTATGGGTATGATGTTTGCGGCTATGATTTCTTTCGCCGTGCTTTTGTTAATTTTATTCATAATCAGTCACCTCTCCTGGTCTGTGCCAAAGCGTACAAAATAATACCGTTGGAGACGATGATTCTTGCCACGTCGGACAGACCGCCGTCGGGAACGAGTATAGACGCCACCGGCACTGCCACGGTGATTATCGCTTGATAGAGCAAAGTGCCAAGGATAACGTGGCTGATTTTAATCTTGCCTGTGGAGGCGCCGCCTATTAAAACTGCGGTGACAGGTGCTGTGGACATACCCAAAGGTGCGTTGTAAAGCTGATAAAATCCGAAAGCCTGTGCGTACATAACTATACCCCAAGCGCCTAAAACAGTGGACATAACCGTGCCTGCAATCCTCATTTTATTCACGTTTATACCCACGGCGGAGGCGTAGACAGGGTTTGTGCCTGCGCTCTTCATGGCTATGCCAAGCTTTGTTTTTGTGAAAAGGAACATCAAAAGGCAGGCAATAAAACATAAAATCAAGGTGCCTGTGGTGATTTTCACTCCGCAAATTTCAAAAGACCAAAGGTCTGTAAATATTTTATCGTAATATTTTTCCAAGGTTATGGTGGTTCTCAAGCCCTCGCCGCCTATTGCCCAAATCATATTAGGGCTCTTAAAAGGCAGTTTCATCCAGGCGATACACATAAGTGAAACCACTGAAAAGCCCACATATGTACCTACCACCATCTCATTGCCCTTGACGGCATTTAAAAGTTTGCCGTAAAAATATCCTGCAATCAATGCCATAGGAAGTGCGATTATCATTGCCCCAAAAACACCTGCAAAGCCTGTTAAGCCCATTTCAATGGTGATTAATCCGCCTAAAATACCCGCTAAAATTCCTATTGTGATACCGAAGTTAAGCCCTGTGCCCGAGATGACCGATGGCACCATTGCAAGGGAGAAAAACAAGTTCATACCGAAGCGGTTGATGATATCGCTGCCGATTGTCGCCATATTCTGACCTTGGAAAAAGGCGGTTGTGAGCAAGGTGAGCAAAAATGCTATTATCAAAATTCTCGCCATGCCGAAGTCTTCTATCTTTGATTTTACTTTATCCATCTTCTACGCCTCCAATTCATCTATATTTGTCACGCCGCTCATAAGCAGTCCGAATTTCGCATCGCTCTGTTCTGCGGAGAGTATCCCCGCCACCTTGCCCTCGGTGATGATGGCTATCCTGTCGCACACGCTGCGCAGCTCCGCTAATTCCGAAGAGGTGACCACCACGGTCATACCATACTCCTCGTTCAGCTTCACCAAGGTGTCAAGAACCAACTTTTTGGCTCCGATATCTATGCCTCGGGTGGGCTCGCTGACAAAGATGATTTTCGGGTTGCCTGTGAGAGCCTTTGCAATGCAGACCTTCTGCTGATTACCGCCGGATAGACGGCGGACAGACTGCTGGGCGCCCATACAGCGGATATCCAATTCCTTTATATATCTGTCGGCGTTTTCGTTTATTTCACTACTGTTTATCATTGAAATAGGGCCGTATTTTTTAACAAAACGGTTTTGATTTTGAATGGAGGGAACCACCATATTCAGCGCTATGCTCTCGTCCAAGAGCAAGCCCACGCCACGTCTGTCCTCGCTGACAAAGCCTATTTGGGCGTCTATGGCGGCGGTGGGGTTGTTCAGCGGCACATTTTTGCCCTCAAACTCCACACTGCCCTGAGCGTGGTAAAGCCCCATAATACCGTTGGGAATACCGATTTTTCCTTGACCTGCAAGACCGCCTATGCCTAAGATTTCCCCCTGTTTTATCTCTAAGTTAACGCCCTTGACCATCTCGCCTGGCATATTGACCTTTAAATCTTTTATGCTCATAACAATGCTCTCGTCGGTGCTGTGCTTGTTGCGCTCAAGGCGCTCCACTTCACGACCAACCATAAGCTGGGCAATCTCCACCACGTTGGTGTCCTTTGTCGCCATATATTTCACAAATTTGCCGTCACGAATAACAGTGATATGTGCGCTGGCGCTCATGACCTCGTCTAAGCGGTGGGTGATAAAAAGTATGGCTATCCCTTTTTCAGACAGTAGTTTTATCGCCTGCAAAAGTCTGTCCGCCTCCCCCTCGGTGAGTACGGCTGTGGGCTCATCAAAGACCAAGAGCTTTACGCCCTCTTTGTCGATTTCACGGGCGATTTCCACAAACTGCATATATCCAACAGGCAG
>JAVVVT010000091.1:0-6750 GCA_036652515.1 Oscillospiraceae bacterium | reverse complement strand
TTATACAGTATGACATACTGTATAACTTTTGGGAGATACTTCATAAGCCGTTAGGTGCTTATTTTGTGTTGCTATATAATAAACGTCGGGGTAGGAGCAAACAGCGCTTTTACGTTTATAGGCATTACTTTAAATAGAAAACCATTTTATATTTCATTATATATATATAAGATAGCAAACGAATAACGCCCTATTTTATTATTCCCGACAGGGACTGATACAGCTGCGAGGGCTCAATGGGTTTTGCCAAATGCCCGTTCATTCCTGCCTCAATGCTCTTTTTTACGTCCTCGGCAAAGGCGTTTGCGGTCATAGCTATTATGGGTATGCTCTGTGCCTGTGGGTGGGTTGAATTTCTTATGGCATAGGTCGCCTCGTACCCGTTCATAACAGGCATCTGAATATCCATCAAAATGCCGTCAAAAGTAAAGGGTTCACTATGAATAAAAAGGTCATAGCCCACTTTGCCGTCCCTTGCCAAGGTGACGGTGATCCCTACTTTTTCCAAAAGGCGTTTTGCCACCAACTGATTTGTGGGGTGGTCTTCGCATAGCAAAATATGCAGCCCTGACAAGTCCAAAATGGGTTCCTTGTCGTTTTGAGGCTGAACGGTATCGGTGTTACCCTGTGCAATTCTCAAGGGCAACTCTATTATAAAGGTGCTTCCCTTATCAATTTCACTCTTGACAGAAATAGTACCGCCCATATAATCCACAATACTTTTGGCGATAGACAGCCCCAGCCCCGTGCCCTCAATATGGGCAGTCATAGCGCTTTGAGCACGATAGAAAGGCTCGAAAATATGCTTTTGCTGTTCGGCGGCGATACCCACGCCTGTGTCTTGTATTTCAAAGCGATAAAGCCCCAAATTCTTATTTTCCATATGATTTTCCGACAGTCGATAGGTGATTGTTCCACCCTCGGCAGTAAATTTAAGGGCATTTGCCAAGATATTGTCAATAACTCGGTGTATTCTTATTATATCGCCGATACAGCGGTCGTGGACGATGTCCAAGGACAAGAGCATAACCTGGTGCTTTTTATCCGCCAAGGCTCTCGCTCTACCCACTGCAAGCTGCATCTGCTCGGTGATAGAAAAAGCATCGCTGAGTAAGACCATTTTGCCGCTTTCAATTCGGTTCATATCTAAAATATCATTTATCATGGACAGGAGCAATGCCGAGGATTGTTCAATCACCTGCAAGCTCTCGTGTACCTGGGCTGTGTTGCCCTCATCAGCTATGGCAAGGTTGCACATACCTATTATGGCATTCATTGGAGTTCGAATATCGTGGCTCATAGATGCCAAAAATTTTGATTTTGCATTGTTCGCCTGCTGTGCCAAAGTTAGGGACTCTGAAAGGGCGGTTTTCTGTTTTTCCTGCTGTTCCAAAACATCGCTCACATCGGCACGGCTGAACACCACAATCCCAGCCTCACGGTCGTGTATCACAAAACGTGCCTGCTTTGTGCGCAGCTCTCCGTTTTGGTTTATCATATGGTAGGTAAATTCATAGCTTTCATTCTCTGAAAGCCGGCGCATCACATTTTCAATTGACATATTTTCAAGATAAATAGGACGATTATCTTGGGTGATAAATTTCTCCGCCGTTCTATTTATTGCGTTGGTGTAGGAGTAGGACACCCCGTACTTATATCCTTCAAACTCGGAGCTCTGATTTTTGCTGCTGTAAAACACCATGGTGTCAGAATTTAAATTGAGATGTGCCACATAATCATAGTCAAACTGAATAACTGAATCTAACACCTGTTGCTGCATTTTGCCCGCTGAGACATCGGTTACTGTCAAAAATCCGATTATATCCTCGGTCAAGGGCTGCAATGCCATATCAACGTGGACAGATATCCAGCGAATACCGGAGCCCAAACTAATAGTGCAATCATAGTTGTCCTGGGTGATACCCAGCTCAAAGCTGTTTTGCATACCCTCGTTTAAGAACTTTTGACAAAACACCTTCCGCTGTTCTTCGTTTGGAATAAGAGAGGCTATCCCATTAAAAAATTCTTCTCTCACCATACCAAAGCGACGTCCCACGTCCAAGCCCGTTTTGTCCTCCACTTCAAGGATTATATTTTTAGTTAAATTGCAGTGACCTGCTAAAATCACGTTTTCGCTCAAGGTGCTGTAACGTGCCCTGATTGCGTCCTCATATTTTTGCTTTACCTCCACCTGGTCGCTCACGTCCACTGCGCTACCCAAAGCGTAGGCGGGCCCCCCCACCCTGCTTGGCACAACCGTGTAGGTACAGCGCTTCCAAACGTATCTTTGCTTGCGCACGTCCCACAGGCGCACAGTGGCGGTGACTTGGCTTTCATCGCCTTTTAGCCTGTTGTAAAAATCTCTGAAAATGTCGGCATCTTGGTGGTAACACAGCTTTTTTTCAATCAAAGCTTCAGGCACATTGGGTATTTCCACTGCGTGTACGCCGTAAACGCCCTCGGTGTTATGGTTTTGAATTATTGTACTTCTTTTTATATCAAACAGCCAGGTGTCAATATTATTCTGCTCCAAAACTGTGGAAAATCTATTTTCAAGCTCCTTGTAATCGTTGATGCTCTCGGCGGTGGCTACCGCCCAAAACGGCTTCCCTCCCTCGTCAAACAGGGTGGTAAAGCGAACTCGTCTCCACGCCAAAGCGCCCTTTGCGTTTATGGTTTTAATGTCGGCGCTGGCGGTTTTCTCACCACTCTTCACCGCCTGTATCAGCCGATTGAAAGTCTCTATGCTCTCGGGGTAAATTGTGTTGGTATCATAGAGGCTTTGGGGATAATTAGGCAGTGTTTGCTCAAGGGAATACTCGCTTTTGGTGTTTGGATTTAGATAGGCGACGTTGTTCACCATATCGTATTCCCAATAGGCAAGACCGGCGTGGTCTATTGCGGCGCTCAATTTTTTTCTTGTCTTATCAAGCTCTAATTGAGCTGACTTTTGCTCGCTTATATCCACAAGCACACAGTAAAAAACTCGCTCTTCCCCGTTGCCCGCCAAAAGTTGACCTCGAGCCAAAGACCATTTTATACTCTTATCCTTGCAGATGAGCCTTTGAGTGATATGCGCCGTGGCAGCGTTGGAGGAGAGCTGTGGGATTATGGAGGACAGTGTGCGTGGGAAATCTTCAGGACAGATGACTGCGGACATCTTGTTGCCCAGTGCTTTAAACTCTTCTCGGGTGTACCCCAAGAGCTCAAACAGCCCGTCGTTGGCAGAGATGACCGTCATATCTTTATCCATTTTACATCTGAATACGGCGCCGGGTATATTGTTGTATAACTGTTTTACCTCATCACTCACCATTTTTTCCTGTGATATGTCCGAGAGATAAACCACATAGGCTGCCGTGCCAGCCCACTGAAGTGGGTGGGTGGATACCGAGTAATATTTTGACAAAAAGTCAATAAAAAGCTCCCGATTTTCCCCCTCGTTCCCCGTGGGGTTTGCCAAACAATCAGAGCAAGGCTCATCAAGCTGTTTCAGCGTGCGGTAGCATTTTTCTCCTAAATAATTATGTATACCTGCCATATCCAAAATATGCGCCATCGCCTTGTTCACATATAGCAGTTTACAAGACTGTTGTTCGATGACATAAATTCCGTTGGCAGATTGGTTTACTATGTCATAAAAGGCGTGTGATTTGTTCGAAATCTCCATAAAATTCACCGTTCTTTCTCTGTATCGCCGAAAAGTGCAATCTCTAATTCACACAGCAACTCTTCAGGTACATATTTATCTTTTGCCAAAGCTAAGATGGTCACACAAGCCAGTCTGTTTGGCCTTGCCCTGTCATTTTCCCAGCGATTTACGGTGGAAAAGCTCAAGTGAAGCGCTCGGGCGATGTCCATCTGTGTCATTCCCATAGAGACACGAAGTTCTTTTAGCAATTTTGACAGCTCCATAGTTCTACCTCCCCAATTAAGATATAGATAAGTCTATATAGCGTTATCTATATTCTATTGAAAAAATCCCCGTTTGTCAATGGAAAATAAAGCGATTATTATTTTTAAGAACAAGAAATAAAGTGTTTTTATCAGTTAAGGCAAAAAAACAGAAACCGAATTATCCTCCCTCACCGCAAATCGTGGCGGTATAGAATAATCAGTTTCTGCTATTATAATTTTTGTTAAAGATAGGTCCGCTTATCCAAAGATAAGCTTTTTATTTTGTATGAAAATCAACCTAAAAAGGCTTTGAATTTTTTATTTTACACCCTTTAGACCGCCCTCAAGCCGCTTTGTTGAAAATGGAGTGGTGCGCCTTGGCTTTTGCCTCACTCACATAATCTGTGACCTCTTGGCTCACAATATAAAATGGCGCAGGGCCAATATTTAGCACCGCCTTATGGAAATCCACATTGGAAAAATCGTCCTTCAGCTCGCTTTGTGCATATAGGCGCAACTTTTTAAATTCTAAAAAACCGATGCCATAAGACAGGTCGCTGCCCGGCTCTTCAATCACAGAATTGTAGAACAATTTTGACATTTCCATATCAGCATCGCTATATGTTGACAAATATTTTTTGGTGTCCTCTATGCTCCACCCCTCATAGTTGACCCCTATGTCCACCCGACAGGCGACCATCATAGACAGGCAGTTGTTAAGCTGCATCATCTGGGTTACATTCGGGTCTTTAAGGTCCATAAAATCATAGGAGAGCATCTCCATATAGGTCGCCCAACCCTCAGAATAGCCCGGAAAATCCATCAGTCGGCGGATAGGGGAAGGATTCAGGGAATTAAAATAGTTGATTTGATACATATGCCCCGGGTAGCCCTCGTGAGCAAGGGTGGTAAAAAGATAAATCTTGTCATGTGTGTACTTGCGGTTGATATAGATAGTGTTGGTTTTTGTGCTGTCTATCTGTGGCACAATAAAAAAGGCAGGGCTGCTGTGGTCTTCCATATCTGGGTCAATATATTTGACCTGATATTCTAAGTTTTGAAGTGGAGGAAAATAATCGGAAGACCGCTCTTTAAGCAGTTCAATAATCTCCATAGGGTCTTGAATATTCAGCTCCACCTTTTCCAGCCGTTCGTGTACGGTGGAATCTGATTTAAAAGTTTTGTTAGCTATCTTTGTTATCCGCCCTATCTCTTCATCTATCATCTCGCTCATCTGGGGCACAGAGCAGTCTAAACCTGTTAAATCCTGTGCCAAAAGCTCGTAATACTTTTTGCCCTCGGAAAGAAAACACAGACCGCCACCGCTGCGCCCTGTCCCCCTCAATGCCGAAATTCCCCTTACAAAATCCTCATAGGCAGGGATAATTTTTTCTTCCACAACGCTTTTGTTGAGTTCTTCAAGCTTAATGATATCTTCTTCTGTGATTGTTGGCAGATTGGAAATACGAGAGGCAAAATCAGTGATAAGGGGGTGATCTTCATATCCGTCTATAAAATTGTTGCAGGACTCAATGGTCACGTCCAACTGAGCATCACTCATAAAAAGCCCTTTTTCAGACTTTCGCTGCTGAAATTTCAGTATGTCATCAAAATAGGCAGGCACGCTTTTCAACATCGTCAGATAGTCATAGGCATCTTTGAGGGTGTAGAGCTTCACTTCGCACAGCAGAGAGGGCAACTGGCTTTGTACCCCTTTCAGTGGACTGGAAATCTCGCTATAATACTCAAAGCCCATCTTGAGTTTTATGCGATTCATCTCATGAGACAATATGTCATAGCTCAATTGTCGGTCAGCGGTGAGCTTTTCATAGTCGAAAGCCGTCAATTCATCATATTCCTCTTGCCAGTCTTTCATAGGCTCATCAAGCAGTTCAAAATCAATTTTTCCCACCGTCAGAGGGATATCCTTTATGCCAAAATTTGACGGATTTTCAAGGATAAATCGGCTGTCAAGAAAGTTTGCACCGGCTACCTCACCGAAAACATCGGCTAAATAATCATCAAATCTCTCCTGCTCCGCCCGTGAAGGAGAAATCACCGAATATATGTCATCTTTTATTTGGGCGCAGCCTGTGCCACCCACAAGAAGTACAGCGACTAGGAGCAGTGATATTATAGGTTTGATTTTCATAATGGTTCGCTTTCATATTTAATATTGGTCAATTGGCAGGCTACTAAAAAGCTTAGAATAATGGGAATACTAAAGTTTCTCGCCTGTGCCACGAATTATCTATCTAATAAAAATCGGCTTTTTATCGTGCTATTTTATAACACTATACCACAATTTAACATCTCTGTGCAAGAATAAACAGGGCGATTTATGGCTGAAATATTTTAGGTTTATATAAAGACAGGTGAATATTTATATATTTATATCTATATATAATGAATATTATATTATTTCACATTCATTGGCAGCCACGCCGACACCTGCGATAGTAAAATCTGATATTCGCTCTTGGCAAGGTTTTCACTTACAGGGTAGTAAGGTGTAGATTTTGAATGGGCTTTTGGAGCTTCGGCTTTTTTAATCACTTTCGGCTCTGATTTTTCAAGCAAAGAAAAAGACACACCCAAAGGTGTGCCTTTTATTATTTGTCTTTGTCTTTCTTCGCCTCTTCTTCCTTGGCTGCGGCTTCCCGTTCCGCCTTCCTTTTTGCTATTAATTCCGCTGCTTCCTTTAAGTTGGCTTCCTCTCTGCGACAAGCTGCGTCTATCTGTTCTTGAGTTGCCACTATCGGCATTGTATTTTTCATATTTCTGCCATAGGGTTCGTCCTTCATATTCGCTCAGTCCTTTCTGTGATATTTCTCTTTTTATACCCTGTTGTTG
>JAVVVT010000090.1:0-6861 GCA_036652515.1 Oscillospiraceae bacterium | reverse complement strand
TTTCACTTTGCAATAAGGTGGTAATTTGGGGACGAAAGGTTTCTAAATCCTTAGAGAGATTGTGTTGTAACTTTTTTTCAAGTGCTTCAAATTCGTCCGCTATTTTCTCCATAAAAGATTCTACGTCCTCAGCACGATATCCACGCATTGCCTTTTCGAAAGTGATTTGCCTTATTTCCTCATGTGTAAACATTTGATCCTCCTAATATTTGTAGTACTTTATAAAAATTCTATCTTTACGGCTTTTGCTGCCGTCACAGGTGAGTTTAAATTTGCCATATTTTCTTATGCTCAAAACATCGCCGTCGATGATTTCAAAATCTGTTTGTTTGCTCATCAAATGATTTATAGAAACATTGCCTTGCTTTATGATAGCACAGGCGTCGCTGCGGCTTATATTCAAAACCGCACTCACAACACCGTCAAGGCGAAGCGACGCAACCGTCACGTTTTTTTCCGCTTGTGGCAGGCGTGCGTAGGTCACCTTGTCGTAATAATACTCTAATTTTACATTGGAGTGAGCCACCTGAGTAAGGTCTTGCATTATAAGCTGCGCCATATTGTTGTGGCAGATGATGTATACATCATCGTTTGATACCAATATATCCCCTATAAAATCACGCTTTATCATCAAGTTCATCAGAGCACCCAAAAAATCACGGTGGGTAAGATTGTCCTCCCCATATATTTTGGAATACAGCACAGACAAGGGATAATCATAAGCTTGCACAGTCTCGTAACTTGGGTAAACGCAGGCAATACATCTCTCGCCATCAGCCTCGTGACCCGAGTAAAATTCCAGCGATAGGTTTTGAAATTTATTGAATTGTGAAGTGAATAAATCCTTTTGACGCAAATCTAAAAAAGTAGAAAATGTCTTTATTCCTAATTTTTCTGCTTTTTCACACAGAGCCACCACCCTCTTACAAAAGACAGTTTCATCTTGAGTTTGCGGTGGAATAAAACCTCTCAATTAATATAATGCTCCCGATGTATCTATCTCATCAATCAAGCCAATTCCCGATATATCCACATTGAAAGGCGTGATGATGAAAGTTGAGTTGGCAATTTTTTTCAGTTGCCCGTTGTTGGCATAAGCCACGCCCGAGAGAAAGTCCACAAGACGTCTTGCGACTTCTTTGCTTGTAGCCTCAAGGTTTAAAACAACTGTCTTTTTAGCATTCAGGCTGTCTGCGATACCGCTGGCATCATCAAAACGTTCAGGCTTTACAAGAACCACCTGAAGTTGTGGCAAAGATGACAGGGTGGCAGGTCTTTCTTTTCTCGCCGCTTGAAGGTTTTGAGTGAAATCCGCTTTAAATGTATTTTCGGCAACCGGCTGTTCAAGCTCCTCGTCATCTAAAACTTCGTCCTCTTCGTACTCTTCCTCGTCGATGCCAAAAGCACCTTTAATTTTATCAAAAACTCCCATATTGAAACTCCTTTAATATGTAATATTATACTTTATTATAATTTCTTTCACCGAATATGCCCCTGCCCACACGAACCAAGGTGCTTCCCTCAGCAATTGCCCATTTATAATCTCCGGACATACCCATAGATAAAATAGATATGTCTATATTATCTATTTTTTTAGATGATATGTCAACAAATAATTTGTTAATTTGTTGAAAATATGCTCTCACCTGCTCGGTTTCGCACCTTGGTGGCACACACATAAAGCCTTTTAACGTGATATTTTTAAATTCTGAGAGCTGATAAACCATTTCTTCAGCCTCAGTTAAAAGTATTCCGCCCTTATTTTCTTCATTTCCGATATTTATTTCCAACAAAATATTGGCTTTTTTACCTGATTTTCCGTATTGTTTTTCAATTTCCTGTGCCAATTTTAAGCTGTCTACGCTTTGAATTGTATCGGTTAAAGGAGGCAAATATTTTACTTTATTGCTCTGCAATTGACCGATAATATGACAAGGAACATTATTTTGCGAAAAAAAGTCCGATTTTTGTATCAGCTCCTGCACCCTGTTTTCTCCGAAAACTCTTATTCCTGCGCTATACGCCTGCTCCAACTTGTCCACTGTTTGGGTCTTTGAAACGCCCATAAGTGTCACTTCTTCAGGGTTGCGATTGTATTTTGCGCATACATCGGCTATCTCCTCCTGCACTCTTTTTACGTTGTCAGCTATGCTATAAATATTTTCCATCGTATAAATCTCTCCCTTTCACAATTACTTCATCATATAATTTTATCTTGCTGTCACCCTCGTCTTTGGAAGAGACAATCACATAATTGTCATCTTCAAATACTCTTGTGATTTTTTTGAACCTGACTAATTGGGAAAATTTTACATATACTCCCAAGTCTCCGTCCACTATATGTATTGCGGATTTTGGTATCTTTATGCCGCTATATTGTTTAAATAATATCTCGCAGTCGGTTATTCTTGTGGTGGCTGCCAAATCGTCCATAATAGTACATTCGATTATGACCAGAGTTTTTTCGCCTAAATTGACAATTTCTTTTACCGTCGCTTTTTGAAAATCATTTGATGTAGCGGACAAGGACACTCTCACCGCCATATCTTTTTTCAGCCGTTCTGCCTTATCGCTATCAATATATGTGCAGATACTCCACTTGTAATCGGTTATGATTTTGCCGTATTCGTTTCCACTAACGGTGTGCTCAAGGGGGGTGTTAATGAGCTTACTCCCCTCCTCATAACTCATAGTCAAGAATTTTTCAGTGGTGGCAACATCTTCATATCCGTCGGAATATTTTAAAAAATATCCTGTGTTAGGCGAATACAGCTCGCCTGTGGCGGCGGACATAGATGAAGATAGCTGGGACACCGAAGCGCTCAAAGCACTTTGAGCTGAGGAAAAATCAGTTGTTTTTCCTGTGGCAACATTTATTTTATTTAAATCGACCATTAAATCGGTCAAATATTTTGATGCGTTTGAATAATCACCGATGCAGCTCAAGTATGACAGCCCTGAGAGCTGATTGTTGAGCTGTTTTCTGGTCAAGGACACATCAACCGTTCCGCTTTCAAGGTAGACAGCGGTGGAATCAAGCCCTGAGTGCAGCTGTTCTAAAGTCCTTATCCTGCCTAAAGTTTCAACATCGGAATAATTGGGATAGGTTTTGCCGATGAGCGTGCCTTTGGCTATTCTTTGACCTTCGGGGACAAGGTAATCAATCACACCATTTATATTCTGTGAGAGCACTATCTCATCACGGCAGATAATTCCCTGAGCGATTATTCCGTCATTTATATATCCGTCCACCGCTTTAACAGTCTCAACATTGTTGCTTTTTACCAAGTATATTTGCAAAAAAAAATAGCAAAGCAAAAATGCCATAAATATGTAAGAAATTTTAAATTTCTTTTTTCTTTTAGGTGTGTTTTCCCGTGTGTTAATATCCATAAGCTAAAGATTTCCTGTAATAAATTTTTTAGTCAGCTCACAAGCCCTCTGCTTGTAGCTTTCGTCTTCAATCATAAACCAATTTATATCAGACATTCTGTTAAACCATGTCAGTTGCCTTTTGGCGTAATTTCGAGATGCCTGCTTTAACTTTTCGGCACATTCCTCCAACGTATTTTCCCCCTTAAAGTACGGGAAAAATTCTTTGTAGCCGATGGCACTTGCCGAAGTTATAAAGGCGTCTTTATTTTTGTACACATACTCCGCCTCTTCTATAATACCATGATACATCATATAATCAACTCTAAAATTTATGTTGCCGTAAAGACTTTGCCTGTCGGTGTAATTTAATCCTATGAGAAGGCTGTTATATGGCTTTTCCTGTGGTCTTGAATTTACCAATTGCTCGGACATTCTCTTGCCTGTCAAACGATATATCTCAATAGCACGCAGTACACGCACATAATTATTTTTATGTACTGTCTTTGCATACTGGGGGTCAATTTCACATAAGAGCTCATACATATGCTCATTGCCATATTCCTGCAACTCTTTGTTCAATTGCTCTTTAATCTGCTTATTTTCATCCTGATAGGTGAATATTATTCCGTTTATCAAACTTTCAATATATAGCCCCGTGCCCCCCACTAGGATAGGAAGTTTACCTTTAGCTGTGATTTCTGCTATGGCGGCTTTGGCGCAGTCTATGAAAATTTGAACATTATAGGGCTGTTCAGGCTGTAAAAAATCCACCAAGTGATGTGGTACTGCCTCCTGCTCCGCTTTTGTAGCCTTAGCCGTGCCGATGTTGAGATTTTTATATACCTGCATAGAGTCAGCGGAGATTATTTCACCGTTAAACTTCTGTGCTATCTCGATGGACAGCCCTGTTTTTCCGCTGGCAGTGGGTCCACAGATGACAAGGATTTTTGTTTTATCTTCCAAATTGTTTTTCCAGCTCCTTTTTGGTGATAGTGATGATAACCGGCCGTCCGTGAGGACAATAAAGTGGGATTTTATCCCGTTTAATATCATAGACAAGCTGTGTGAGCTGATTGATATCAGCCTTATCACCTGCTTTTATGGCACTTCTGCAAGCGACGGAATGAAAAATCCAATCCAATTTAGCGGAGATTTCAGACTTGTTTCCATTGGCTAAATTATAGGCAATTTCGCTTATAAGGCTCTGTGGGTCCTCGCTTGAAATATTCATGGGGATAGCTCTCAATGCCACCCCGTTCAAGCCAAAATCCTCCACCTCAAACCCGATTTGTTCCAACAAATCAAGGTTATCAAAAATAGCTGATTTTTCCTGTGCTGAAAGCTTTACCGTAGCCGGAATAAGCAGCATCTGCTTGTCACAGGTAGAATGTTTTTTGAACTTTTCATACAAAATGCGCTCATGTGCGGCGTGCTTGTCAATGATAACCATTTCACTGCCTATTTGGCATAAAATATATGTGGCAAACACTTCCCCTATGACCTTGATGGAAAAATCATCTGTGGTACTGCTGATAAACTCATCTGCGGATTGCTTATCCTCATCGCCATAAATTTTGCCTGTATTTTCTTCATCAATATTTATTTTATCGGCGGAGGGGCTCTCATTTGCCGGTGCTGTAACATTGTTACATTCATCTTTATCACCGTCTTCGTAGGGTATGAATATGTTCGGGTGATATGACTGGTAGGGTTTTGTTGCATAAGAAATTGAATTTCCACTGTGAAGAGTTTCATCTCCACTGGAGGTTTCTGCTATATCTGCCGAATACTGTAATTGATATTCCCTGCTTTTTCCATTATTATTTGATGATAAGGCGCTATAATCCGCATTTTTTGCCTCAGAATAAGCAATTTCACCATTGATAGGAAGTTTGATATCTGTAATGGTCTGTTGCTTTACATCTAAGTTGTCTTGAAAAAATGTCGACTGAGGTTTAAATGAAAATTGCTTCAGCTCTAAATCTTTACTAAGAGCAAGCTTTACCCCACGATATATAATATTATAAATTTCTCCGTCGTTTGAAAATCTGACTTCGGTTTTCGCCGGGTGAACATTCACGTCTACGGTGTCAAAAGGCATCTGTAAATTTAAAATATAACCTGGGAATTTGCCTACCATAACACTGCCCTTGTAGGCATTTTCTGCCGCTGCGATAATCGTGCGATTTTTTACAAAGCGCCCATTTATAAAAGTGTACTGGGTGTTTCTTGATTGTTTTGCAAACTGGGGCATTGTTGTAAAACCTGTGAGAGTATATTTTCCGTCTGAAAAATCCACATCGGTCAATTGAGAGGCAAGCTCTGTGCCAAACAAACTGGCGATTGTATTTTTAAGTTTTCCGTCTCCAATAGTGGAGAAAATTTCTTTGCCGTCTTTTTTGAATACGAATGAAATTTCGGGTTTTGAAAGGGCGAGATTAGTTAAAATATCTTGAATATATCCGGCTTCACTCACATCTTTTTTTAAAAATTTCATTCTTGCCGGTGTGTTATAAAATAAATCACGAATAATAAATCTTGAGCCGGTGATAAAGGGTTTAACTTCAAAACTCACCTCTTCGCCCCCTGAAAGTTGAATTTCCACAGCAAAGTCTTGAATTTCCGTCTTTGTTATTAAACTCAGGTGGGATACGCTGGCAATCGAGGCGAGAGCCTCTCCACGAAATCCCAAACTGCTGATATTATCCAAATCTTCTTTTGAGGAGATTTTACTTGTGGCGTGACGAATAAAGGCGGTTTTTACATATTCGCTGTCTATGCCCGTCCCGTCGTCTTGAACGAGGATTTTTTTTATTCCACCACGTTCAATGTCCACTATTATATTTTTTGCCCCTGCATCGATGGAATTTTCCACCAATTCTTTGACAACCGACGCCGGTCTCTCAACGACTTCTCCTGCGGCAATAAGCTCCGCCGTCTGTTTGTCCAAAACATTTATAATAGGCATAAAACCGTCTCCTTTCATGGGAATTTATAATAAATTTTTTAATTTGTAAAGTAAGTTCAGTGCCTCAATTGGGGTCAAAACATTTACGTCCATCTCTTCAAGAGCCTTTATTAATTCACTGGGAACTATCTGTACCTCTTGTTTTGGTGTTGTAGGGCTGATAAAGCCATCATCAAAGGACAATTGCCTCACCGCTAACTTTTCTTTTCGGGCGTTTTCTTCCAAGTCAAAAAGTATGCTCTTTGCCCTGTCAATAACAGGCTGTGGCACCCCTGCCAATTTTGCAACCTGTACCCCAAAACTGTCGTCCGCTCCACCTCTGATGATTTTGCGCAAAAATGTTATGTCGTCCCCACGTTTTTTTACGGCTATGTTGTAATTCACAACCCCCTCTACCTGCCCCTCCATCTCGGTGAGCTCGTGGTAATGGGTGGCAAAAAGCGTCTTGCAGCCTAAATTATTTGATTTGTCCAAGATGTATTCCACCACGGCTTTCGCTATGCTCATACCGTCAAAAG
>JAVVVT010000089.1:0-6957 GCA_036652515.1 Oscillospiraceae bacterium | reverse complement strand
TGGCAAAATTGCTTTTACCGAGGCAATGGCGACTTCAATCATATCTTCATCGGGTTCATTGGTGGTGAGGCGCTGAAACCACAGCCCCGGAGCCGCCAAGATTTTTGTGCAAAAGTTTGAATATTTACCGGTGGCACGGAGGATTTCGTAAGAAATTCCCACTATCAAGGGAAGGGTAACAAGCTTCAAAAGCACACGATAAAATGTGCTGTGCCAAGGCACAAATGAGAAGATAATTATGCTGACCACTAACACTATAAATATAAAACTTGTGCCACAGCGAGGGTGAAAGCGTGTGTGTTTTTTCACATTTTCCACCGTCAATTCTTCCCCTGCCTCGTAGCAAGCTATGGTTTTATGCTCTGCGCCGTGGTAAGAAAATACCCTTTTTATATCGGATTGCTTTGAGACAGCCCAGAGGTAGAGCAAAAATATGCACAGTTTAAGCACGCCCTCCACTAGAGCTTTAAATCCGCCCAAGGGCAGAAGCCAGTTTATTATCCCGGTGATAGTGGTGGGTAAAATCATAAACAATACAAGCGCCAGCCCTCCGCCCAAAACGCCTGCCGCCATAGTGATAATATCGCTGCCCTTCTTGCCAAAGGTCTTACCCAGCCATATTTCAAACTTTGAGGGTTCTTCTTCCATAAGGGATAAATCCGCCGAGTGCATAAGGCTTTTATAGCCTGTGACCAAGCTGCCGAAAAAGTTCACAACTCCACGCAAAATCGGTATATTTTTGAACTTTAATGGGGCATTATTCCAAGTTTGCACATCTATTTCTCCGTTTGGAGTTCTTATTGCTATGGAATATTTTTCCGGTCCTTTCATCATTATGCCCTCTATTAGAGCTTGACCGCCTATGTTAAGTATTTCTTTTTTGTCCATTTATTTTCCTTTCATTGTGCGCACTGTGTGCAGAGTAAAGGACATTTTGGTGTATTTACCTATCTCGCTGTCCACCTTAAACTGCCCGCCGTGGGCTATGATTATTTCATTTACCAAGGCAAGCCCTATCCCTGAGCCTCTCTTTGCCCCTTTGCCTTTATAAAATTTTTGCGTTATCTTGTCGATATCCTGAGCATATATCCCCTTGCCGTTATCCCGAACAGAGACGGTGACACGGCTGTGCCTCACATCGTTGTATATCAAAACCTCTATTTTTCCCCCTTCAGGGGTGTACTTTACGGCGTTGTCCAAAAGGTTGAGCATAACTTGTTTTATTCGATTTTTATCTGCAAAGACAGGTATGATATCCTCCGGCTCGTTAAATACCAATTCGATGCCGTTTTGGGTGCAGCGAGGGGCGAACATAATCGCCGCTTCGCCCACCTCAGCCACCAAGTCCAATTTTTCTTTTACTAATTTTATCTCCTCTTGCTGCAGTCTTGAAAAATCCAAAAGATTTTCCACCATAGTGTAAAGGCGCTCTGTCTCGCTTAAAATAATCCCTGTTCCACGGTGTATAGTGGCTCTGTCATCGGTGTTATTCATTGTTTCCGCCCAGCCTTTTATGGCGGTGAGAGGGGTGCGCAGCTCGTGGGAGACGCTGGAGATAAACTCGTTTTTAATCTCGTCACTCCTGCCCAGCTCCTGTGCCATATTATTTATTGTATTGCACAAAGCTCCGATTTCATCATTGTAATTATTCTCTATCCGCACGTCAAAATCGCCTTTTGAAATCATTGTGGCTGTCTTTTCAATGGCTTGGATTGGGCGGACAATACTTTTTACAAAGTACATACCCGACATAACGCTGAAAGCGACTATTGCGATGGCAGCCATAACCGAAAAAGCGATTATAATGCTTATTTCGCTGTCCACCTTTTCCAGTGAGGTCACCAATCTTATGGCGTAAACTCCGTCTATGGTAGGGGTTATTATACAGGTGGCAGAGAGGACCCTCTCGTTCATCAAGGTTTTGTATATGTTGGTGGCGAGCCCGTCTGAGGATTGCTGTGCCAAACGAATATCCTGTGAATGTATCTCATCGTTAGGCATAAAGCCGGAGGAGGTGGCTAATATTTTACCGTTTGTGCCTATAAACATAAATTCGAACTTATCTTTTTCAGTAAAATCCTCGCTCATTCGGTATAAAAGCTGGGTGCGCTCCCCGTCGGAAAGGTTTGCAGAGGCGGTCAAGGTGCCGTTTATGGTATTTATTCGGCTTAAAATTGCCGAATTTGCCGCTGAATAATAATAATTGCGCACGAAAACAACCATAAACACCTCTGCCAAAAGCAGGACGACTATGGTTATTGCCAAACTGCCCTTTATCCATCTTTTTGTGATACTGTTCATAAGTTAATTCCGCAATTCTTTTTTGGTAAAATAATCTTTTTCTATATTTCTACACACTCCAGCGGTAGCCGTATCCCCACACCGTGACGATATATTGAGGGCTGGAGGCGTCCTCTTCGATTTTCATTCTCAAGCGGCGGATATTAACATCAACAATCTTTACATCGCCGAAATAATTTTCTCCCCAGACACCCTCCAATATTTTCTCTCTCACCAATGCCACGCCCTCGTTTTTGAAAAACAGCTCCATTATGCTAAATTCAACACTGGTCAAATCTATAACCATATCTTCCTTATGCAAAACTCGGCTTTTTAAATCCAACATAAAGGGGCCCGACACCATAACGTCCTCGGAATTTACCACTTTTTCCTCGGGCTTTTTAAGCCTGCGTGAAAGGGCGGTTACTCTGGCTAAAAACTCCTGTATGCTAAAGGGCTTTGTGATGTAATCGTCCGCCCCAACAGACAGGGACATAACCTTGTCCTGCTCTTGGCTTTTTGCCGAGAGCATTATTATCCCGATTTGAGAATTGCTTCTCCTTATATATTCGCAAAGTGAAATTCCATTCATTCCCGGGAGCATTATATCCAGTATGGCAAGCTCAAAGCTGTCATCACATTCGTCTAATAAAAGCTTTGCCTGCTCTGCGCTGCCAAGGCGTGTGACACTATGACCGGCTAAAGTCAAATTTATCTCTATAACTTCGCCTATATTTTCTTCATCTTCTACAACCAATATTTTAGCCATAAAAACCTCCTATTTTATATAGATTACATTGTGTGAAATATAATCACGCTGCTGCTGGGATACGCTCTCATCAAATATTAGTTTTATTTGAAGAGTGCCTATGGAAATCACCGCTTTATCCGCTGTCGCATCGGTTTTTTCTCCCGGTATGGCGAGCTGAAAAGTGACTAATTCCGTGCCGTTCAAGCTTTGAATTATCTTCCAGCCGGCGCCGTCCTTGTCCACCTGTGTCTTTACATAATTCTGCCATTCTTCGGGCATTGCCACAAACACCCCGTTGGCACCGTCACCCACCCCAAAAGCCACTCTTTTAGGCTGACTTGTCATATAACTTGTCCACTCCATAAACTTCAGCGGGGAGCTTTGGGCGTCGGGGTCGATTATCACGGTAGGGGTCTCCACATAACCGTCTTTGTCCACGTCAATGCTGGTAAGATTGTAGGAATAATCCCAAATTTTCTGTACTGTGTCGCTTGACATTATACTTTTCAGAGAATAATTTTCAAAATAAAAGCCCTCGGTGTACACCCTTCGATAGGTGTCTTTATAATCCACGACTATGGCTGGCAGCGGTGAAAAATCGTTTTTGCTGAAAGAAATCCCCGTCACTGTGGCGTTGGACGCCTGTATTGTATAGTCGGCAATATCCGAGATAACCGAGTTGTAATGAGAGCTTAAAACCTGTATGCCCGTGCGCCTGTCATCGGCATTTACCCCGGCTAAAACCACATCGGAGACACCGTCTCCCGTCACATCGTGGAGCATAAAATCTTGACAGCTCTCGGTCTTTACATTTTCAACCTTGCCCTCCTCCACAAAATATATGGACATAAATTTTTCACTGGAGTTGGCAAAGGTATATCCCACCACCATCTGTCGATTTTTTCCTTTGATAAGGGGGGAAAACTCCACCTTGTACACCTCTGTGCCAAACCCCTCCGCATCAAAAAATACCGACCACTTGTCCTCTCCCTCTTGTGACAATATGGCTATCCTAACATTTCCGCCTGAGTTCGGGGCGCTGTAAAGCACCACCGCCTCCTCGCTGCCGTCCCCTGAAAAATCGGATATCTGCACAGGGGAAATATTGCTTCCCTGCTTTGGATATTTCAAGATAATATCCTCTCCAAGGTAGCTTTTTATAGCGCTTACCACCTGGCTTTCACGTCCTGAAAGCTTGGGTGATGAGAGCAAATCTATTATGTTGCTCCTGTTTGAGATGGCGCCGCACCCACAGAGCAGGCACATTGCCATGAACAGCGGAATAATTTTCTTCATATATTTTACCTTTTGGCTGATTTTTTTCTTTGCATAAGCTGATAATCTTTGATGATATCTTTGCCATTTTGGCATAAAAAGCTGAGTGTTTTCTTTGCATAAGCTGATAATCTTTTACGATATCTTTGCCATTTTGGCATAAAAGCTGAGTGTTTTCTTATATTATACATTATAACATAGCATACTGTATATATTTTACCACTAAAAGGCAAATATTCCAATACTCATTATTAAAGTGCCTGTAATTATACCATAAATTGTGTGTTTAATATTTGATATTTTAATTGCAGAGGGTATCAGTTCACATAAAGCCGCCTGCATCATCACCCCTGCGATTATTGGCATCAGCCCGTTTATAAAGCCGCTGTTCACCACATTGCGCAGCAAAAAATACGCCCCTATCCCCCCTATGGGCTCCGACATTCCAGCCCAAAAAGCGGTGTGGAACGCTTTTTCACGGCTTTTGCTAAGGTACAAAACTGGACTTGCCACCGCCATTCCCTCAGGTAGGTTGTGCAAGGCTATCGCCACCGCCATCTTTACCCCGAAGCTTAAATCTTGGGTGGAGGTGAACATAGTGAGCATACCCTCAGGCAAATTGTGTAAAATCATCACTGCGGTGGTTATCACAGACAGTCGTTTCGCTGTGAAAATTCGGTCGTCCTCCCTGTGTTTTTCCTCGGGGACAACCAATTTTGTCATCAGAGCGCCAATTAGCCAGCCCATAAATGCCAAGGACAAAACCGCCTGTACAGCCCAGTTGACGGGCATATATTCCATATAATTTTTACAGCTGTAAGGCAGTAAATCCAAAATCGAAATACTCAGCATAACTCCGGCGGCAAGCCCCTGAAAAAAGCCCATTTCCCCCTCGTTTATGCCCCCTTTGATGATTACTATAAGTCCGCCCAAAGCGGTGGAAAGCCCTGCCAAAGTACAAATCAGTATGGGATAAAACATAGCAGTCCTCTTTTTTATGTATATTTTACTAATTCTATGATGAATAAAATAGAAATATGCACAAAAAACCGCCCTCAAAACAGAGAGCGGTTATAGGATAGCTATGATTTTAATGTTAGGTTTATTTGCCTATGGCAAAATTTGTTATAGAGCCGATTTTAATAAAGAATTACCCTTAACTTTAATGGGTGAATTATTTTTTAATACTCGTTTCCACCTTCGATTTTGTCCAAAATTTTAATCGCCGAGGAAGTTCCCAGCCTGTCGGCACCCAGCGCTATAAATTTTTCCATATCATCTTTTGTGCGTATGCCGCCAGCCGCCTTAATTTTGCAGCCGCCGTTTGTATATTTGGCAAAAAGCTCCACATCGTGAAAGTTTGCCCCACCCGTAGAAAATCCTGTGGAAGTCTTGATATAGTCTGCTCCTGCTGCCACCACCGCTTTGCAAAGGGCAATTTTTTCTTCATCTGTGAGCAGACAGGTCTCGATTATAACTTTCAAAATGTGCTCGCCCACCGCCTGTTTGATAAGTCTTATTTCATTTTCTATGTAGGCGAAATCGCCGTCCTTGGCACGGCTGATATTTATGACCATATCCACTTCTTTTGCGCCCTTGGCTATGGCATCTTTAGCCTCAAAAATTTTCGCCTCTGTGGTCATAGCGCCCAAGGGAAAACCGATGACGGTGCAAACCGGCACCTTATCGCCCATAATGCTCACTGCATATTGAATAAAGGACGGGTTTATGCACACAGATGCCGTGTGATTTGCCATTGCCTCTTGGCAAAGGCGTCGGATATCCTCTTGTTTAGCGTCCGCCTTTAAAAGAGTGTGGTCTACCTTTGATAAAATTTCTTGTCTTGTCATTTAAAAATCCCCCAATTTTAATTAATCAAGTTTTATTTTGCCTTTTATTATATTGTACCACAACCGACCTTTGGCTATCAACAGTCTTTGCAAATGTTTTGCTTTATGCTACAATAATATAAATAAATATATTTTAAGCAAAAGAAATCGAGGATTTTATGCGCAAGGCTATATTTAAGGGACTTTTGGCATCAATGTTTTTTGCGGCAACTTTTGTGCTGAACAGAAGTATGAATTTAGGCGGTGGCAACTACCTGTGGAGCGCCTGCCTAAGATATATATTTATGTTGCCAATCCTGTACATTTTGCTTATGAAAAACAAAGGTGCAAATAAAGTACACTCTAAAATTAAAGAGGATAAAATGGGCTGGTTTTTGTGGAGCACCGTGGGCTTTGGTTTATTTTATCTGCCACTTTCCTATGCCTCAAACTCCGGCGAAGCGTGGCTGGTGGTAGGCACTTGGCAGATAACTATCATCGCAGGGGCATTACTCACCCCACTTTGGGGTAAAAAAATACCTTATAAGATGATTTTTGTCTCAATAACTATAATTGTAGGTGTTTTCATCTTGCAGTTGGAGGGCGCAAAAGGCTCTCAAGCCGTGAGCCCACTATCCTGTATTCTGCCGGTATTGGTTGCCGCTTTTTGCTACCCATTGGGAAATCGAAAAATGATGGACGTGTCAAAAGGAGAATTGTCCACCACGCAAAGGGTATATGGAATGACCTTGTGCAGTATGCCATTTTGGATTATTGTTGCAGTATTTGCCTACATACAGGTGGGCTTGCCCTCTGTGGGTC
>JAVVVT010000088.1:0-7001 GCA_036652515.1 Oscillospiraceae bacterium | reverse complement strand
GCACAGCATATCGAGACGTCGGTAGAGGCGGCAATCGAGGGCGAAAAGACGGCAATCTCCAAAAAAGAAGTCCATATAAAACATAAGACAGGGGATAATAAGAAAAAAGAGCCCCTGAGCCAGGCGGCTGAAAAAGTTGCGGTTTCAGAGAATGACCACCAAAGCCAAAAGGCCGTCACCAAGCGCAAACGCAGGCGGACAACAGGCAAAAACCAAGACAGAACCTCCACCTTGGATATTATAAGCCAGGCAGAGGACAGCATTGACCAGGTAAGCTTTTCAACCCAAACCGTAGATATGGAAGAGGCGCTGAGAGTTTTCGATGAAAGATACAACAAAGGAGGCAAGTGATGAATAAAGAAGAGAAAAAAATCCAAGAGCTTGCCAATTGGGAAGACACCACACGCAGACGTAAAATAACCCTCACCAACCCTGTTTTTATCAAAGGGCTTGCTCTGGCTCCGGTGGTAATCGCCGGAACTACATTGCAAAACAGTTTGATTTTGTGCTTGGCGGTTATTTTACTGCTCACACCCACCCGTGTTATAACTTCCCTTATAACACGCCGAATGTCAGTGCCACTGAAAACTTTCTTTTACCCATTGGTGTCGGCAATCATCTTTGGATTTACCTATTATTTTATGTATAAATTGCTGGGTACGACGGCGTTTTCGTTGGGTATATATCTGCCGATTTTAATCGTTGACCCACTGATAGTCAAGAACTTTGAAAAAACAAGAAAAGAGTCCGTGAAATACTCCATAATAAATGGAGCGAGAAATACGGCTGGGTTTGTTTTGGCTTGCTTAATCGTAGGCAGTTTGAGGGAGATATTGGCTTTCGGCACAATTTTTGGTATCAAGGTCATAGGGGTCAGACTTATGCCTATGGCGCAGTACAGCTTTGGCGGATTTTTGATTGTGGGGCTTATTTCTGCCGTGTGGCACGCCTATGTGAACATCTACCACGATAAGCTCATCAAGGAGGTGGCTGGCTATGAACACACTGCTTAGGTCTTTACCCTCATTTTTTGCATATACACTTTTGGCTATCGGGGCGCAGAACGCTATTTTTACCCGTGGCTTAGGTCTCAGCCAAGGCTTGAGAATGATAAATGACCCTAAAAAAGACACCGTGCTTTTCTGCACATCTTTGACGGTCTTTCAGCTCCTCAACAGTTTGATGGCATATTTTGTACTCCCATTAATCAACAAAAGTCCATTTGCGCAGTATTCACGCTTTGCCACTCCCGTGGTGATTGTCATCTGCTGTGTCATAACTTATGTGGTGGTGATATTATTTTTGAGCGTGGCGGTGAAGAGGTCTACGTTTAAAAGAGTTATTTTTTCTCTCACCAGCGCCAGTATAAACAGCGCAATTGTGGGCACTATTATCCTCTCAAACAGTCAGGGCTTTACACTTTTGGAAACTATCGGTTTTGCTCTTGGCAGCAGTATAGGCTACCTGTTGGCAATCCTGTTGGTGGACGAGGGAGAGAGAAAAATCAAGCATGAACTTGTGCCCGAAAGCTTTAGGGGACTGCCGGTGACACTTATTTATATCGCCGTGCTGGCACTTGCGGTCTACGGACTTACAGGACATTCAATCGCCCTTTAAAAAGGAGAACTTTTATGGCTAAGAATTCCAAACCTGTCAAAATTAAAAGGTACAAAAACAGTATGGGCACCAATACCCAGGCTGTATTACTCATTAAAAACATTGTTTTCGCCCTGGTGATAGCGGTTATAATCATCGGCGTGGGATATTTTTTCGGCAAGCCCGTGATGAATTTTATCGCAGGTGTGGGGGATAAAAATAAGGATAATTCCACCGCTTCCTCCCCTTCCAATTCAGAGGTTCAAAGCGCATCAAAACCGCCGGAAAACTCCGGAGATAATTCATACGATGAGGGCGCAGACAATCCGGTTATCGGAGTTAAAAACCGCATATATTACTTTGCCGATAACAGCCTTTTAACTACCCAAGAGGGTATAATGTCGGTGATAAAAGATATGCGGAGCAAGGGCGCAAACCACTGCGTTTTCACCTTGAAGAATGAAGACGGAAATGTTTTGTATAATTCATCTAATAAATATGCCTCACAATTAAAGGGTACAACGATTGTGGACGTGGGCTTGGTCTGCAAATTAATGGGCGAAAACTCCATAACTCCTGTGGCGCAGGTTTACACCTTTATGGACAAGATGATATCGACTTTAGAGCGCAAAACCGCCGTGCTATACCAGGGTACAGAGGCTCGCTGGCTTGACAGCAGTGCCGCCTTGGGGGGAAAAGCTTGGGCTAACCCCGCCAGCGATATAGAAAGACAATATCTGGTGGACTTGACAGACGAGATAATTTCTTTGGGTGTCAAGGAGTTCATTTTTGCAGGATACAGCACTCCCACGGGCTTCAGTTTGGACAAACGTGATTTTGGCGCAAGTCAAGAGCAGGTCCTCGCCCATATGAAAAATTTGATAGGCACCTTGCAGGGCAGGATAGCGGCAAAGGGAGGATATTCCTCCTGGCAGTACGACTACGAGGCAGTGAAAAATGGCGGAAATTATGCGCAGTACATCATTCACCCCTATCAGCTGGGCGCAGGTAATGTGATTATCACGGCAAAGGGTTATGAGGGCGATGTAAAGGCGGCAGTGGAAGAAATCAATTCGGCACAGGCAGGGGGCAGCATAGACAGCGCCACTCTTTGGCTGACAGACGGGGATTTCAATGGGGATACCAAGCCTTTAGGCAGTTATTTTGTAAAATAGATAATCACGACAGGGATAAGCTTTCAAAAGCTTGTCCTTGCTGTGTTTAGGAGAGCATATGGATTACACGGTGGAGACACTCTCAAAAGGCACTAAAGTGTGCATAAGCAATACCCACCGCTTTGGCACCGACGCATTTTTGTTAAGCGATTTTTGTAACTTAAAATACGGGCAAAGGGCGCTGGACATAGGCAGTGGCTGTGGGATAATCCCCTTGAGGTGGAAGGACAACGGCCACACAGGGGAGGCGTTTGCCCTAGAGATAGACGGTGAGGGGGTTGAGCTTTTGCAAAAAAGCATAGAGCTCAATGATATCCATAACCTGTTTGCCATAGAAGGGGACATACGCTCTTGGCAGAGCGAGAAAAAATTTGATGTTATAAGCTGCAATCCGCCCTATTTTACCTCGGGCAAAGTGAAGGAAGATGAAAAAAAGGCGAGTTTTCGCCACCAAATCACCCTCACTGATTTTGATGTTGCCAAGGCGGCGTACAGACTGCTCAAAGACAATGGCAAGCTGTGCGTATGCCAGAGACCAAGCCAGTTGGCGACGGTTATTTTTGCTATGAAATCCAATCGTATAGAGCCAAAAATCATACGTTTTGTCCGCAAAAGAGCCGACAGCCCACACCCGTGGTTAGTCTTGGTGGACGGGAGAAAAAATGCAGGGGTGTCCCTTTGCGTGATGCCGGATTTGATAATCCAAGACCCTCAAGGGGGATTTTCTCAAGAGCTTTTAAAAATTTACAACAAGTGACAGATAATATTAATACGAGAGGGCAGGTGCGTGTCCATTTGTATTTTACGACGTATAAAATACAAAAACAGCATTTGCAGATAACATATATAATTCAATATTTAAAATTACGCCTTACACCGGTGCGATTTTAAAAAAGGATATAAAGGAGAGAGTATGTCGGGGACAATTTATGTGGTGGCAACACCTATCGGAAACCTACAAGACTTGACCCCTCGAATAAAAGCCGCCTTTGAACAAGCGGATTTTATAGCGGCGGAGGATACCCGTGTGACGGTGAAGCTGCTCAATCATTTTGGCATAAAAAAGCCAATGGTCAGCTATTATGAGCACAATTTACGGGACAAGGGCGACTATATAATAAATCGGGTTTTGGCTGGAGATAGCTGTGCTGTGTGCAGCGATGCAGGCACCCCGTGCATAAGCGACCCGGGGGAAGTATTAGTGAAACAGGCACATTCGGCAGGGATAAAATTGGTGCCTGTGTGTGGCCCGTCTGCGGTTATCACAGCGCTTTGCGTCAGCGGACAGGACACCGGTAGATTTTGTTTTGAGGGCTTTGTGTCCACCAGTAAAAAACAAAGGGTACAGCATTTACAAAGCCTTGAAAATGAGATGCGAACTATGGTTTTCTATGAGGCACCCCATAAATTGCTCGCCACATTAAAGGATTTTTGCAAGTATTTCGGCGAGGACAGAAAGCTTACCATAGCTCGTGAGCTCACCAAGCTCCACGAGGAGATAAAGCTTACCACCCTGGGGCAGGCGGCGGAATACTATGGCATAAACCCTCCCAAAGGCGAGTTTGTGTTGGTGCTTCAAGGTGCCAGCGAGGACCGTTCAAAGCCCATGGCTCTAAGTCTTGAGCAGTTGGCGGCGAAGTGTGTGGAGTTAGTGGAGCAGGAGGGACTTTCTATAAGCGAGAGCGCAAAAAAAGTCAGCACTGGCACGGCATTTGCCAAGAGCGATGTGTATAGAGCAGCGCAGGAAATGCGCAAATAATCTTTTGTAATATATTGATTTATTATGGTATAGATATTTATAGCACAGAGCAATATTTTCAAAAATTAAGGCTGAAGGGCAAAAATTAAATGAAATATTTGATTATCAGTGACACACATGGATATAAAAATTATTTAAAAAGAATACTGGAAAAAGAGGCGGATATCAACGATATAATTTATTTAGGAGACGGCTTAAATGATATTTTGACCCTTAAAGCGCAAAACCCACAGCTGAATATAATAGCTGTTGCAGGCAATTGCGACGTTAATAAGGCGGTGGCGACACAGGAGCTCATCGAGGTCAAAGGCTTTAAAATTCTCATCTGTCACGGCGACGGTTACTCCGTTAAGATGAGCCTTTTGCCTTTGCGCAAGGCGTGTTTGAGCTTTGGGGCGAGCATAGCCTTGTACGGTCACACCCACCAGCAATATTACGAATATTTTGACGGATTGTATATGTTCTGTCCAGGCAGTGTGATGCCCTCGGCTAATCCGTTCAGCTGCTATGGGATTTTGGATTTCACCACTTCAAAACCGCTTTTTTACCATAAAGAGATATAAAAAATACTTTTCCCCACTTAATAAACATATATAATTCATTTTGCTATTTTCATCAAAACCCATTATATACCATAAAAAACCCTCGCCGAAACTTGAAAGTTCAGCGAGGGTTTTTGTATCTATTTTTTTATGGGAATTGACTTTTGCTCAGATAGTGTGGCGGAATAGCATACCATTCCACGTCATACTGGCAAAAATTAGCAAGTCGGAAAAATTATCAAAGTGGTAAAATTGCGAAATTTGCAAAATCAGTAAAGTTGTAAAAGTCGCAAAGCCACTAAATTTGCGAAAGCGGTAAAATTGCGAAAACTGTAAAAGTCGCTATTGGTTTTCTTCAAGCCAACGGGTGGCACACTGAGCGTACACTCCACAGCCCACTGGCAAAACGCCCTCGTCGGCGGTCATTCCCGAGTTGTGCATAGAGCAGGTGTGACCCTCTCCTATTGTGCCGGCGCCTAAGTTGAGCATCACCGAGGGCACTTTTTGCGCCACGGCGGTAAAGTCCTCGGTGCCATTTGAGGTGGGGACGCAGATAGGGCTGTACCCTAACTCGGCAACATATCTATGGGCGCAATCTGATAGGTTTTCATCACAGACAAGAGGGGATATTCCATATAAAAAGGTGACCTTTGCCTGTCCACGATAGGTGGTTGCCACCCCCTCGCTTATCTCTTTTACACGCTGTTTTAAAAACTTGCGCTTTTCGTCAGTCTGCGCTCTGATAGAAACGCCTAAGATTGCACTGCCGGGGGTGGTGTTCACCGTGTCGCCACCTTTGATTGTCCCCACCAAAACCACAGAGTGCTCATCGCTGGGTATCTCTCTTGAGATAATTTCACTTAAAGCTACCACGATATGTGCTGCGATATTTATGGCATCGACCCCCATAAAAGCCGAGCTGCCGTGGGCGGATTTTCCCAAAATATCAATCTGTACCGCATCGCCTGAATAAAGTGCGCTGCCCTTGCTGTACCTAACAGTTCCCACACTGCTGTCCTCAAGACCCACCATTATATGCTCGGCAAATGCCACGTCTACCTTTGGATTTTCTAAAACTCCATTTTCTACCATATCCAAAGCGCCGGCAAGCAATTCCTCCGCCGGTTGGAACATCAATTTCACACAGCCTTTCAGCTCATTTTCGTTGGCTTTAAGAAGTTTTGCAGCCCCTAAAAGCATTGCGGTGTGGCAGTCGTGTCCGCAGCTGTGGGTGCCACCGCTTGTGGAGGCAAAGGGCAGTCCCGTGGTCTCCTCCATGGGAAGAGCGTCCATATCAGCTCTCAGCAAAACGCATTTTTCGCCCTTGCCAATAAGGGCACACAGACCGGCTTTACCTACGGGGTAGGGCTGAATACCCATGGATAAAAGCTCTTTTTTTACCAAAGCCAAGGTTTTTGGGAGCTCAAATCCCCTCTCGGCAAAAGAGTGAAACTGCCGCCGCAAGCTTATCAAATAATCATTTATCTCCAAAGCACCTTTTTTGTAATCCATATTTATCACCTCATTTTAGTATTAAAAATATCATAAACCGTAAATGGTATTTTTGCAAGGAGTTAATTTTGGCGCTACGTTAAATGTTGGGGAAAGAAACCCATAGAGCAATAATTTTTAAGATTTTGGCAAATAAAAAAACACCCGAAGGCGCTTTCTTAACCCATATTCTCGCAGTGAGGTTTTGTTGTTCAAAGGGTGGAGGGCTGATTTTAAGATTTTCGGCAAATAAAAAAACACCCGAAGGCGTTTTCTTAATCTATATTCTCACAGTGAGGCTTGTCGTTCAAGTGTGGAGGTCTGATTTTGTTAAAATCTCTCGCCCCAAGTTTGCCACCCACCTGCACCGCTGATGCTCCGACCTATTTTAATAAAAAGCCCTCGCACCACTCTCACCTATATAATATTACACCTAAA
>JAVVVT010000087.1:0-7046 GCA_036652515.1 Oscillospiraceae bacterium | reverse complement strand
TTATCCCATATATCAAAATGGGTGGAGAAATTGTCCTGTTTTATCCCCTTTGCCACCACGTCCGCCCCTTGATTTTCTATGGCGAACCAGTAGACGTTGCGAGGTTTATCCACATTGACTTTTGAGAGAAATTTATCGTCGCCGTTTAGCACCAAGATGCCGTCCTCGTCCATTCCGTCGCATATTTCAAGCTTGGCTTTCAAAATATTCTCTTGAGTTTTCATCTGCTGAAGATGAGAAACCCCTATGCAGGTGATTATCGCCCCGTGGGGTCTTGCCGCCAGGGACAGCTTGTGAACGTCATTAAAATTTGCCATACCCATCTCCAAAATGGCAAATTTATCATCATCTTTAAAGCCGTAAATAGTCTGTGGCATACCTAACTCATTGTTTTGATTGCCCATACTTCTGACGGTTTTTGCAAAGGGAGAAAGGGCGGTATAGACAAAATCTTTTGTGGTGGTCTTGCCCACACTGCCTGTTATTCCGATGGTTTGCAAGGGGTATTTATCACGGAAATTTTTGCCCATAACAATGCTGGCGTCCAATATATTCGCCACTATCAAAAGCAAATCCGTGGGTACGTCAGGGATAAAATCTTCGCTTATAACAAGCCTTGCCCCGTTTTTAACCGCCTGGGAGGCATAGTCCTGTCCGTTGACCCTCTCACCTTTTATCGCCAAAAAAACGCTGTTTTGCTCCACTGCACGGGAGTCTGAGGTGACGAGAGTGATTTCGCAATCAGTCTTGACCTCTCCCAAGGTATAAATCAGTTGAGATAATAAAATAGAGTCCATAATTATTTTCCTTCGGTGTGGTTATCCATATATTTTTTTACCACTTGGTGCTCGTCAAGGTAGACGGTTATCCCGTTGAGGACTTGATAGTCCTCGTGTCCCTTGCCACACAAAATAAGTGTATCTTTACATTTTAACATATCTAATGCAATATTTATAGCTTTTCTTCTGTCCACTTGAGCTATATGAGGGATATTATTATCGATTAAATACTGCTGGGTTTCATCGATAATCCCCTGTGGATTTTCTTTGCGTGGATTGTCGCTGGTGAGCACCACAAAGTCGGCATATTTTGCCACCGCCTCCACCATTAAAATCCTCTTTGCCTTGTCACGCTCCCCTGCACAGCCAAAGAGCACTATAAATTTTTCCGGCGCAAAGGGCTTTAAGCTTGAGAGGACATTTTCCAGCCCGTCCCCTGTGTGAGCGAAATCACAGATTACCGTGAAAGGCTCTTTCACCAAAATTTCACATCTGCCCCTTACACCTTTTGCGTTGGAGAGCCCTGTGACCACATCTTTTTGAGGAAATCCCAGCGAGATACACGCCAGCGCCGCACCCATTGCGTTATGCACAGAATATTCTCCGGGCATAGGGAAATCCACACGGTCTATATTGCCCTTGCCCACCAATAAAAATTTTGTTCCGTTTTGAGAGAACTGTATATTTTTGGCGGTGTAGGACGCCCCATCAATTTTTGCCGAAAATGTTATGGGGTTTTTATCCTTGAATTTTTCGTTTAACATTCTGCCGTAGCTGTCATCGATATTCACGATTATCTTGTCTGAATTTTCAAACAAAAGACATTTTGCGGCAAAATAATTTTCCATAGTTTTGTGGTAGTCTAAATGGTCTTGGGTCAAATTTGTAAAAACCGCCACATCAAAATGTATCCCAAACAGCCTGTTCTGCGCCAAAGCTTGGCTGGACACCTCCATAACCACATACTCACAGCCGGATTTATACATCTGGGATAGGAGGGCGTTAAATTCAAAGGGCTGTGGGGTGGTGAACTTTGCCGGGATTATCTGCTGGTCAATCATATTTTGAATAGTGCCTAAAAGCCCTACTTTTTTGCCCTGCTGTTCCAACACGTCCTTTATTAAAAATGCCGAGGTGGTCTTGCCGTTTGTCCCTGTAATCCCAATCATCTTCATCTTTCTGCTGGGATTATCAAAGAGATTTGAGCAGAGAAGTGAATAGGCTTCTCTTGAATTTTCAACTATTATTTGATTTTCAAGCCCCATATCCCTCTCGCACACCACCAATTTTGCCCCCTGCTCCAAGGCTTTTGCGGCGTAGGTATGACCGTCAAAAGTAAGCCCCTTGCTGCAAACGAACACACAGCCTGCTCTTATTTTTCGGGAGTCGTCGGTGATAAAATCCGTATCAAAATCTTTTATACTTCCCTGATATTTTACATCTTGCAAAACTGAGTGAATGTTCATAGTTGCCTCCTGTTTAATCAGCGACTTCCGCCGCCGAATTTGTGACAGTGATCACTGTGCCCATAGGCACTTTGTCCCCTGCATTGACACTTTGTGCACTGACCCTTACGCCGCCGCCTGTGATTGCCGCACCTGTGTGCTTTATATTCAGCCCTGCATTCGCCAGTACATTTATGGCGTCTGTGGGGCTTCTGCCCACTAAATTTGGCACTGTTACCATTGTTGTCTCGCCGCTCTCGGTGTATGCCACCACCACGCTGCCCTTTAGCACCGAAGTGCCGCTGGCTGGGAACTGGGCGATAACTTTTTCTCCCTGTCCCACGGTTTTCACCTTGAGACCGCTTCTTTGCAGTTTGACCGAAGCGTCATTTATTGAATATCCCGTGATGCTCTGCACCGATATATTCACCATATTCTGCTCTTTTTCCGAGTATATCGGCTCCACGCCCAAATATGGTAAAATCTCTCCCATAAGTGCTCCCACCACAGGTCCTGCAAGAGTGCCGCCGTAGTAGCCTTTTTCGCTGTTAGGGGTGTCTAAGAGCACCAATATAGCTATCTGTGGGTCGTCCATAGGGGCAATTCCCACAAAGGAGGCGATGTAATCGTCCTCCCTTTCAGTGTCCAATTTTTGGCTGGTACCGCTCTTTGCTCCCACACGATATCCTGCCACATAGGCGCTGCCGCCGTTTCCGTTGACCACGTTCTCCTGCAAAATCTTGCAGATTGTATTGCTGACCTCTTGGCTGATAACCTGACGGCGTATGGGTGGGGCGATATCCTTTGCAGTGCCGTCCGGTCCAAGGAGCTGGCTGACCACATGTGGGCTGACCAACTGCCCTCCGTTGACCGCTGCCGCCACCGCAGTTATCATCTGGATAGGGGTTATTTTATTTGACTGACCGAAAGAACAGCTCGCCAGAGATACATTATCGAAAGTCTTATCGGTGTAATGTATGCTGTTTTGCTCTCCGGGCAAATCTATCCCCGTTTTTTCACTCAAGCCATAAGAGTAGAAATAATCGTAAAACACGTCTTTACCCATAGCTGCGCCTATGGCGATAAAAGCCGGGTTGCACGAGTTTATAAGGGCTTGAGAGAAGGTCTCGTGCCCGTGTCCCCCTGAATTTGCGCACTTCATAACCCTGTTTTCCACCTGTACAGAGCCCCTGCAATTAAAGGTGGAGTTTAAGGTACACGCCCCGGAGTCCAGTGCCGAGGAGGCGGTGACTATCTTAAAAACGGAGCCCGGCTCATACAAATCGTTCACCGCTTTGTTTCTCCACTGCGCCTGTCTTGCGCTGGAAAGCTCTTTTGAGCGCTGTGCATCGTCGGTTATCGCCGCAATGGTGGCGGCAAGCTCGGTGTCTGTGAGGGTGTAGGGGTCGTTAGGGTCAAATTCCGGTTTTACCTCCATACCAACCACAGCCCCAGTTTTAACGAACATAAATAAACCCACGGCACGCTCCTCCACGTTGTGCTCCTGTGCCGCCAGCGCCAAGCGCTTCTCTAAATAGTGCTGAATTGTCTCATCTATGGTGGTCACAAGTCCGTATCCGTCCTGGGCTTGATTTATGACCTCATACTCTGTTCCCATATCAAAGCCCCAGCCGTTTTCAGCCGAGATAACCCGACCCTTTGTCCCTGTGAGCTCCTCGTTGTAATAACTTTCAAGCCCTGCCAGACCTTGATTGTCCATTCCGCAAAAGCCCAAGACGGTGGCGGCGAAGTTGCCATAGGGGTAGTAGCGCTTAAAGTCCTCCACCAAGTTTACCCCCGCTATGCCATTGTCATCGCAAAAAGTTCTCACCTGGTCTGCCACAGGCTTATCTATCTTGTATTTTATCACCTCGTAATAGCTGTTGGTTTTTTTTAATTTCGTGAGAATTTTTTCGGGGTCTACCTCTAAAATCCCCCCCAAACTGTCAGCTATAAGTTGGTGCTGGCTCTCCACGCTCTCCGCTGGGGAGACAAAAACCGTCCACACTGTGGCGCTTTGAGCCAAAACTTTCATTTTTGAATCGTAAATGGTGCCTCTTTTTGCAGAGATTTCCGTGTCTCTGAGCTGTATGTTTGACGCCTCCACCTTATACTTTTCATACTGCAAAATCTGTATATTAAACATATTCACAGCTATTGTACCAAAGCCAAGCACCACAAATACTGCGGCTACAATGATTGCACGCACACGGATTTGATTTGTCACAGCTGAATGTGGTCTCTTTTGATTATTCTCCATTTTATAATAAATCTCTGTGTGAGATAACACCCCTTTTATATTGATAAGGCGAAGAATAAAAGAACCTACCGTCGTCTTGTACTCTCCGCCTGAATATACTACATCTAATATTATTTTTTTATGGCAACAAATATGACATAATCGGTTTTATTGCCGCATCAAGCTTGTCTTTTATTGAGGTGTCTCTGACCTCGATTTTGTTCTCGCTCTCAAGCTCCACATATTTTGTCTGGGAGCTCTCCATCTTAACAAGACCTAAAGTGTTCACCGCATATTCTTCAATGCTGTTAAGGCTCATTCGGCTCTCCAAAGAAAAATTCAGATAAGCTTTTTCGCTCTCAATTTGGGTGATATTCACCTTTTCCGCTTCAATTTGGCTGGCACAGGTGGTTATGGAGGCGTTGGTGGAGATGACACCTATGGTCAGGCTCAAAATAATGGCGAGGGAAAGTACACTCCACAGTTTTTTGCCTGTAATAAATTTAGTCTGTGCTTTTATTATAGTCCCCGTTTGTTTTTCTTTTCTTTGAACCAACCTATCCTGCTCTGCATCATACAGGGAAAGGTCATAGGCAATATTTGTTCTATCCATCTTTTTCTCTCCGATATATTAAATCTTTTCGATAATTCTGAGTTTCGCCGAGCGTGAACGTCTGTTTTCGCTCTGCTCCGCCTCATCGGCTTCAATAGGCTTTCTTGTTATCAGCTCCGCTTTGGCAATTCCGCCGCAAATGCAAACGGGCAATTCTTTAGGGCAGGTGCATTTTATTGCCAGTGTTTTAAAATACTGCTTGACTATTCTGTCCTCTAAGGAGTGGAAAGTCATAATACACATACGTCCCCCGGGATTGAGCATATCAAAAAGCTCCGACAGTGCCTCTTCCAATGCTCCAAGCTCGTCGTTGACGGCTATTCTCAGGGCTTGAAAGGTTTGACGTGAAGGGTTTTTGCTCTTCCGCCTCTGGGCGGCTGGGTACGCCGAATTGACTATCTCCGAAAGTTGTTTTGTGGTGGTTATCTTCTCATTTTCACGATAAGCCACAATTTTTTTAGCTATTCCATAGGCGAACTTCTCTTCGCCGTACTTCCTTAAAATATCCGTGAGCTCCTGCAAGGGCAGCTCATTCACCAAGTCCGCCGCAGTCTTGCCCTCTTTTGACATTCTCATATCAAGAAAAGCGTCGGCGCTGTATGAAAAACCACGCTGGGCGTTGTCCAACTGAAAACTTGACACCCCTAAGTCTAACAGCACACCATCGATTTTTTCAACACCCTCTTGGGAGAGCGCATATCTCGCCTGTCTGAAGTTGGTGTGAATGACCTTTGCGGGAAGCCCCTGCAATCTCTGTGTTGCCACAGCCACCGCATCTGGGTCTTGGTCTAAGCCGTAGAGCATACCGCCTACCAATCTCTTGGCTATCTCCTTGGAATGACCTGCGCCCCCACAAGTGCCGTCCACATATATGCCCTCGGGCTTTATTGCAAGACCCTCTATGCACTGAGAAAGCATTATGGGAATGTGGCTAAACTCACTCATTTTAAAACTCCATATCTATCAGCTTTTGCTGTATTGAGGCAAAATCATTGACCTGTTCATTCTTCTCATAGGTGGCTCTGTCCCAGATTTCCGCATAACTGCGTGCGCCTATGATGACTATATCCTTATCTATCTTTGCGTGCTTTTTAAGGTATTGGGGCAACAATATCCTGCCCTGCTTATCCGGTGTGACCTCTGTCACGTTGCCGTAAAGTATCCTTAAAAGCTCCTTTGCACCCACCGTGGGCATAGTGGCAAACTTTGCGTCCAAACGGTTCCACTCCTCTTGAGAATAGACCACAAGACAGTCATCAAACCATTTTGTCACATACAAGGTGTCGCCCATCTCAGCTTTAAATTTAGGAGGAAAATTCGTGCGGCTTTTAGCGTCTAACGAATATTCAAATCTTCCCATCAACATAACGCAAAGCCACCTTTCCTTCAAATTCAAGAGTGAATAGCCACTTTTCCCTACTTTTACCCACTTTTGTTATTATTATACAACCTATATCTCGTAAATGCAACCATTTTTCACAAGTTTTTTTATAAATTAATTGGTAAAAATATACTATAAATAGCCACAAATAGGCGTTTTTTCTCTTTTAGAGGCAAGTTTTACCCGAATGTGTAGAAATGTGAAATTATTTGGTCACATTTTGTGAAAAATCACTTGTTTATTGACTAATTTGTTACTTTAACCGATTTTAAAAAACTATCCCTCCATATATATTTCATAATATATTTCACAAAAATTTTCATAAAAATAGAGCCCACTTTTGATGAGCTCGATGAAATAGTCGGATATATTTTGAGGGGGCGCTGTGTGTTAGTTGAGTTACTCACACTTTAAACCGTGGAAAGACCACCTGCGCCAAATTGCTGAAAACATATCATCTTTTCTCACCTATGACGTGTTCATTAAAAATCAAGATAAGCTTCCCACTGAAATTGTTAATACTGAGAGGTCATTAAATATTAAAAGCCGAGTAAAAACATATGTCTGTACTCGGCTTTCATTAATAAAT
>JAVVVT010000086.1:0-7106 GCA_036652515.1 Oscillospiraceae bacterium | reverse complement strand
ATGTATATTAAATGTATTATAAGTATATGCCTTTTTTGCCAATAAAACAAGATTAACTTTGGTTATAATTTTACATTTGCCTAAGGAGAAAACGAGGGTAAAATATAAGCACAGAAGAGTAAAAGAGAGATAAGCTCTGTTTGGTTAAAAAAACCGAAAATAATTATTGACTTTTTTATAAGGGGTGATATACTGTTAGTACACCCTATTAAGGGCTTTTAATTTTGTTAAAATAGGATAAAATTTTCAGGGGGATATTATGAGTACTTTTCTACAAAAACCGGAAACGGTAACACGCAAATGGTATGTACTTGACGCAGCGGGCAAGCCACTTGGCCGTGTCGCAGTCAAAGCAGCAGACCTTTTGAGAGGCAAAAACAAGGTCACATTCACACCTAACGTAGATGGCGGAGACCATGTGGTCATCATCAACTGCGATAAAGCGGTATTGACAGGCTCAAAGCTTGACAATAAAATCAGCTACCACCACACCGGCTGGATAGGCGGAATGAAGTCTGTAAATTACAGAACTTTGATGGCTACCCGTTCAGACAGAGCTATGATGATGGCAGTGCAGGGCATGTTGCCAAAGAACAAATTGGGCGACAAAGCTTTGACAAGACTTCGTGTCTACAAAACTTCACAACACGACAACATTGCACAACAGCCGGAAGCTGTTGAACTTTAATCTTTAAGGGGGATATTGAATTATGTATGAAACTAAAGCATATTTTTACGGCACAGGACGTCGTAAATCTTCCGTTGCAAGAGTTAGAGTTTACAGCGGCAGCGGCAAAATAACAATCAACCACAGAGATATCGATGATTATTTCGGTCTTGAGACTTTGAAATTAATCACTCGTCAGCCTATCGTTTTGACAGACACAGCGGACAAATTTGACATTGTTGTCAACGTTGTCGGCGGCGGCGTTTCAGGCCAGGCAGGCGCTATCAGACACGGTTTGTCAAGAGCTCTTCTTCAGTACGACGAAAATCTTCGTTCACAGCTGAAAAAGGCAGGCTTCTTAACTCGTGACCCTCGTATGAAGGAAAGAAAGAAGTACGGTTTGAAAGCTGCTCGTAAAGCACCACAGTTTTCAAAGAGATAGTTTCTATTTCGCAATTCACAGACCTCACTTTTGTGGGGTCTGTTTTTTTGTAGCTTTTGCTTTTGTAGGGGTTGCTTAGTGAAGATTTATTGTGGTGACTGATTTTTTGCCATTTTGCTTTTGTGGGCGTTGGGCGTTGTTTAGTCAAGGTTTACTGTGGTGTCTGTTTTGTTTTAGGGTAAAAATGCGGCGATTTTGCCCTTATAGATAAAATTTTCCTTACAAAAGGGCTGTTTTAGGCAGTTTATAGTTGAGAAATTATATTATAAATAGTATAATGGTATAAAATGTAGTTTTTTGACGAATTTTATCACTGTCAATTATCACCAAAGCTCTGACTTTATTTTTAAAGCCAAAGGAGAAATATATGAGAAACCGCAAAATTTCCGGTATACTGTCCAAAGTTTTTATAACCTTAGCCGTGATTGCCTTTCCTCTGTGGGGCTTTACAGCCCATGCCGAAAATGGCAGGGAAGTCGTCAAGGTGGCGTTCCCCTATCAGGACAATCTGACGGAAATCGATGAAAACGATAGGTATTCCGGCTACACATATGAATATTTGCAGAAACTTTCCCAGTACACAAACTGGAAAATCGTCTTTGATATGCCAAGGAGAAACGAGGACATAAACGACTCCTTAGAGAGATATATGGAGGAGCTGTCCAAGGGTGAGATTGACTTAATAGGCGGCATGCTGAAAACCCCCGGTATGGAGGAGAATTTCACCTACCCTGAAAACGAATACGGCGTAGTTTACACCACATTTTGTGCGCTTGAAACACGCTCAGACATCACCCAGTACAATTTTCCCGTTCAGCACAAGGTGAGGGTCGCCGTTATGAAAGGTGCCACAAACCGCAATTTAGAGGCAAAAAATTATTTAAAAACCAATGGCATCGCCTATGAATTTATAGAATATGAGGGGGAAGCCCAGCAGTATCAAGGGCTTTTAGAGGGGCAGGCGGACGTGATGATAAGCGTCACTCTCCACCCTATAAGGGGCACAAAAACGGTGGCGAGATTTTCTCCCAGACCGTTTTTCTTCCTCACCACCAAGGGCAACACAAAGTTGGCACAAGAGGTGGATATGGCGATAAACACCCTAAACAAGGTCTCTCCCACCTACACCGAGGAGCTTTACGAAAAATATTTCGGCAATGCCTCCTCAAATTTAACCCTCACCCCCAGCCAGCGTGAATATGTGAAAAACCGCCAGCCGGTGCGGATAATGGTAAACACCAATATGGCGCCATTTTGCTTTGAGGACACACAGGGCAAAGTGATTGGCTTAGGTATGGATATATTGAAAAAAATCTCTGAGATGTCGGGGCTTAATTTTGAAGTTGTCCCCGTGGAGGGGCGCAGTGTCTCGATTGAGGAGGCTTTGGAGAAAGCCGATTGCGAGATGCTCTTGAACGTGCCTTCCCAGGAATATCTCACCCACGAGAGCACAGTGCCTCTGTCGGGCTCATATTTTAATGTGGGTATGGCGCACGTTTTTAATGAAAAATCTATAAATAAAGATAAACACGACTTGGTTTTGGCACTGCCTTACGGCTCTGTCGCCTGTGTCCATATGAGGGGTGCAAAGGTTGACCACTACCCCTCCACCCAGAGCTGTATGCAGGCGGTGAACGACGGGCTTGCAGACGTTGCCACCCTCAACAGCTATACGGCGCAGTATTATATCGCTCAAAACGCCTTAAAAAACACCAAGGTCATTCCGGCTTTGGAGGTGATAAATGGGTACAGTTTCGCCTTCAGAAGCCCAATTGACCCAGAGCTTATCACCATAATAAACGCCTGTATCCGCACCATTGACGGGGACACCGCCTATGATATGATGGTGCCATACCTGACGGAAAGCTTGAGCCAGTCCAACTTCACCACCTTTATAAAAAGCAACCCCGAGGCGGTGGCGGCGGTAGCACTTTCATTTATCCTTTTGTCAATCTTGGCGCTTACCTTGATTTTTTACAGCCGAAAAACCCGTGAGCAGAACGTAAAACTCAAGGAGGCAAACGGAGCAAAAACCGACTTTATGTCCCGTATGAGCCACGATATCCGCACGCCTATGAACGCCGTAATCGGCATGGCGAATTTGGGGGTTGAAGAGGCAAAAGACGAGAGTTCCAAGGAGTATTTTGAAAAAATTTCTTCCTCGGGAGAGTACCTTTTGGGGCTGATAAATGACATTTTAGATATGAGCAAGGCGGAGGCAGGGCATATCCAGCTCAATGAAGAGGTGGAGGATATGGCGGCGTTTTTAAATGATATTTCTCATATGCTCAGTCCTCTTTTACAAGCAAAAAATATCACTTTGGCAACGGATTTTTCACAGGCGGCGGCGCCCTATGTGTACTGCGATAAACTCCGTGTGCGTCAAATTTACACCAACCTTTTAAGCAATGCGGTGAAGTTTTCCCCTGAGGGAAGCACTGTGGAATGGACCCTCAGCGAGGTAAAAGTCCAAGGGGATAGGGTGTATTTTAAACAGCAGGTTCGGGACTACGGAATAGGAATAAGCGAAGAATTTATAAGCAAAATTTTCCAGCCTTTCGAGCAGGAGCACAGCAGTTTGAACGGAGCACGAGAGGGCAGCGGACTGGGGCTTGCCATCTGCAAAAACCTTGTGGAACAGATGGGCGGCACCATATCGGTGGAGAGCGAAAAGGGAAAAGGCAGTTGCTTTACAGTGAAAATGTCCCACAGAATTTCTCAAAATCCGCCTTTGAACAAGGAGGTCTCCTCCGTTGAGCAGGAGAATTTCCAAGGGAAAACCGCCCTCCTGTGTGAAGACCACCCTCTCAACACGGAAATTGCCAAGAAACTTTTGGAAAAACGGGGCATAAAAGTGAGCTGCGCCACCAATGGCAAAGAGGCGGTGGAGATGTTTACCACCTCGCCCATAGGCTATTATGATGTGGTTTTAATGGATATTCGTATGCCGATTATGGACGGATATCAGGCAACCCGTCTCATTCGCAGTTTGGAGCGAGAGGACGGAAAAACTGTGCCAATCATCGCTATGACCGCCAACGCCTATGAAACGGATAGACAGCTTAGCGCCCAAGCCGGAATGAATATGCACCTGTCCAAGCCTATTGATGCCAAGGTTTTGTATGAGGCAATCGCAGAGTGCATAGCCCAAAGAGGGATAGAAGAAATCGGGGAAAAATAAAACAGCAAAAATTGCTACTGCTTTTTAGTGGTAGCAATTTTTATACTGTAAATTTTGCAAAGAGAGGGCGTTTTTAAAATACGCTTATGCTATTTGAGTGGGTAAAGGATATCTCTTTAGGGCAAAGCAAAAGAGCCTTGCAAACTTTGCAAAGCCTCATTACTTTCAAAAATACCTATACTATTTGATTTTACAAATTCTAATACAAAATTTAGCGCAAATTCAGCGAAAATTTATCCCAAATCTTAATACAAATTTTAGCCCAAACATTAGCCTAAACCCTACTTGCGGTTTAGGATATAGTCCACGCTCACCCCATAAAAATCCGCCAAGGCAATCAGCAGCTCCGCCGTCAGGGAGTGCTGTCCATTTTCGTAATAAGAGTAGGAGCGCTGGGATATTTTCAGCTCCTGTGCCACCTGTTCTTGTGTCAAATCGTGGTCCTCACGCAAGTCCCTAATCCGTTTAAAAACTGCCATTTCATCACCGTCACATAAATTTTAGAATAAATCGTTCTACCCCATAGGAAAATAAAATGCCCCTAAGAGCGGTAGTAACCTACAAATCAGTATAGGGTAAAAAATATCTCCTATTGCATTTTAGAATTAATTGTTCTATTATAATGGTATAAGAGAAGAGGTGAAAGTTATGCCGGATTATAAATCTATGTATTATCTGCTTTTTCAGCAGGTAAGCAAGACTATTGAAGAGTTGCAAAAAGCCCAGCAGGCAGCGGAAGAGCTGTACATATCCTCCGGCGAGGAGGAAGAAATCACAGATATGTGCTCCCCTATTTTTGGGGAGGAAATAGGCAAACTCCAAGATTTGCTAAGAGAGAATAATAAAGCAATTGATGAAAAAGACGATTAAAACAAACGATAAAATCGTCGGTCACTTTGGCTTATAAACTAAAAGGAGTGACTAATTAACTAAAATTTAAAGGCTTATCTGTGCAAAATCAATGAAATTCATCTGTGACATTGATTTATTTTTGGTTATATGATATATTTATATTAATTAAAACATAATAGATAATTATGTATAACAAAAAAAGGAGATGCAGCTATGAAAGACTATGCACAGGCGCAAAAGCAATACGACCGTGGAAATTGCAGCACCATAATCATAGGCAAAGGTGCCTCAAAAACGGGCAGAGTTATTGTAGGCCACAATGAGGACGACACCGATTCTATGGTATATATCCACCTTGTTCCCAGAGTTTCTCACAAAGAGGGGGATACAATCAGCTTCCCCGACGGCAAGGCGATAATCCCCCAGGTGGCGGAAACTTTGGCGTATTATTGGTCAGAAATTCGCTGTCCGGGGGGAATAAGTTTCGCCGACGGATTTGTAAATGAGTGCGGCGTGGCGGTGGTGAGCAACGCTTGCGGACCTTCCAACACCTCGCCCGACGAGCCTCAGGACGTGGGGCTGGGCTATGGACTTCGCCGTTTGGTGGCGGAGAGAGCCAAAACCGCCCGTGAAGGGGTGGAAGTCGCCGCCGCTTTGGTGGCTGCTCACGGATATTTCAGCGCAAGAACCTACACTATCAGCGATAAAAACGAGGCGTGGGTTTTTCAGGTGCCGGTGGGAAGAAGATATGTGGCACAGCGTGTGGGCGATGACGAAATTTTTTACATACCCAACTGGTTCACAATTCACGGGGTGGATTTTGCCGATAAAGACCACAAAAAGTTCTATTTCTCTGATGATTTAGCCCAATATCCCGCACGTCACGGCTGGTATAAGCCGGCAAAAGAAGGGGATTTTTCTGATTTTGATTTCACAACCGCCTATCAAGCCGGACAGCCAAAGGAGCATTGTTTCCTCCGTGCCTCAGGTGCGTGGGAGCTGTTGCTTGGCAGAAAACCCGAAAATATCCGCCCATTCTCCCTTAAAGCCGAGAAAAAATACGGCGTTGAGGATATAAAAAAAGTGCTTCGCAGTCACCTTGAGGGCACGGCGGTGGATAGAAACGACGGGTATAAAATCAATCCACACCCGCTTATTTCCACAATTTGCAACGCTATGACCACCGAGAGCTGTGTCATAGAATTTAACGACGACCCTAAGCTGATTTGCGTTTGGCGTGCCAGCCAAAAACCGTGTATCAGTCCCTACATTCCTTGGTATATGGGGCTGAATAAAGTTCCAAAAGGCTATGGCTGGTCAGGACCTATGGCGGCGCAGGCATCGCATTTCTTTGTGGACGAGGGCGAGTTCAGTTATGACACTTCAAAGGCGTACTGGGCGTTTAGGACCCTTGAATATCTCACTGAAATTGATTATAAAGGCACTCACCAGACCATTCAAAATTCTATCAGGACCTTGGAAGATAGGTGGGATTTGCAAAAATCCGCAATCGAAAAGGCTTATGGGGAGATAAAGGCGCTCTGTGCTCCAGCCGCCGAGGATTTTATTACCCAATACACCGCCGCACAAGCTCAGCTTGCCTGGGACTGGGCGAATGAGATGATAAGAAAAATCGGCGAAGAGCGAATAGAGACAAATAAGGCAAACTGGGAGTAAGCAAGGTAGGGCGTCAAAAGTTAGGGCGAGTAGCTGTAACTTGAGAAAAAGGCGATTATACTAATATTTTAATAAAAATCCGGCTAAACTAATATCCTTATACAAAAGGGCGGCGCACCATATTCGGTGCGCCGCCCCTATTTTGCTATTAGATTATAAAAGTAAGGTGCGGTTTACAAAAGGTAATAGCTTAATCTTCACCCTAAAGACTTAGAAATTTTCATAAAAATCAAGCTGCTTTTCTCCCTTTTCCACAAGGATTTAAAGGGGAAGCGTCGCTTTAATCA
>JAVVVT010000085.1:0-7113 GCA_036652515.1 Oscillospiraceae bacterium | reverse complement strand
CATGGTTGTGGCGGGGCTTAAAGGCGTTGAATTTATTTCAATGAACACTGATGCTCAGGCGCTGATGGCATCAAAAGCCACCCAAAAGGTACAGTTAGGTGCAAAGCTCACAAAAGGCCGTGGGGCAGGAGCTGACCCCGATATAGGTCAAAGGGCGGCGGAAGAAAGCCGTGATGAGATTGCGGCGGCACTCAAAGGCTGTCAAATGGTATTTATCACCGCAGGTATGGGCGGCGGCACAGGCACAGGCGCAGCACCCTTGGTGGCAGAAGTGGCAAAAGAGCAGGGTATTCTCACCGTGGGTATCGTCACAAAGCCTTTCGGCTTTGAGGGCAAAAGAAAAATGGCAACAGCACAGCAGGGTATCTCCAACCTTTTAAAAAATGTGGACAGCCTCATCGTCATACCAAACGAGAGATTGAAATTCGCCACAGAAGAAAAAATAACGCTGGTCAACGCTTTTGAACTGGCGGATAATGTTTTGAAACAGGGCGTGGAGTCCATTTCAGAACTGATAAACGTCCCCTCTTTCATCAATTTGGATTTTGCCGACGTGAGAGCAGTGATGAAAGACGCAGGCTATGCTCATATGGGCGTAGGCAGGGCGAGCGGCGCAAACAAGGCGGAGGAAGCCGCCAATATGGCAATTCTAAGCCCTCTGTTAGAGACCTCTATAAACTCGGCGAGGGGCGTTATAATTTCAATAACCTCATCTCCCGACATAGGTCTTGAAGAGGTGGAGCAGGCGGCGACGCTTATAACCAGCTCCGCAGACCCAGATGCAAATATAATTTGGGGTGCGGCTTTTGACACCAACTTGGTGGACGAAATCAAGATTACCGTCATCGCCACGGGCTTTGATGATATGCCAAGAAAACCCGACCCAAGGGCAAAAAATGCAGTGGCAAGCCCTGAACAGCCTAAAAAGGCGGCAGATGATGACATAGGTATGATTGACTGGCTGAACAAAGACGGCCCGAAAACTTTTGACGACGACAATTATTTAGACTCTGTCATAAATATTCTTAAAAGAAACAGCGGAAAATAAATTTCCGCTTGAAATAAGGAGGCTGTTATGTCCGTTATTGATTCAGGTGAAAAACTTTACCACATAAATTTGAGCAAGGCTGATTTAGAGGGGGCAAAATATGCGATTTTACCAGGCGACCCCGGGCGTGTGCCTAAGATTGCCCAGTTTTTTGAAAACCCAAAACATCTGAGCTCAAACAGGGAGTACAATTCCTATTTAGGCACTTTGAACGGCGAGAAGGTGGTGTGCGTGTCCACAGGTATCGGCGGACCCTCGGCGGCAATCTGCATTGAAGAATTGCATCAATTGGGAGTAGAATATTTTATCCGTGTGGGTACCAGCGGAGGCATGCAGCTCAAGGTTCACGCAGGTGATGTGGTAGTGGTCACAGGGGCTATTCGAATGGAGGGTACCAGCAAGGAATACCTTCCTATTGAGTTTCCAGCAGTGCCTGATTTAGACGTGACGGTGGCTCTGCGTGACGGGGCAAAAAAATTAGGATATACCTATCACACAGGGATAGTAGAGTGCAAAGACAGCTTTTACGGTCAACATTCCCCCTCAAGAATGCCTGTGGCGTACGAGCTTGAAAACAAGTGGCAGGCGTGGATAAAAGGCGGCTGCTTGGCAAGTGAGATGGAGTCCGCAGCGCTCTTTACAGTCTGCGCAGCCTTAGGGGCAAAAGCAGGTGCGGTTATGCTCTGTGTATGGAACCAGGAGCGGGTGAACGCCGGCTTGCCAAATGAAAAAGAGCATGACACCGAGTGTGCCATAAAAGTAGCAGTTGAAGGGATAAAGGAGCTTATTTTACAAAATAAGTAAGCCTGTTAAGGGGTAAAAATGGAAAACATTGTGTTCAAACAGAGCCTTGTGGGCTTTGACCGCACTCAGGTGTTGAGTTTTATTGACACCCTTGCCTCACAGCTCAAAACTCAAGAGGCAGAGTATACCGAAAAACAGGAGAGGCTGCAAAAGGAAATAAACAACCTTTCAGGTAGCCTTGCCACAAATGACCAAGCCTTGAAGCAGGTGACACAAAAAAACCAGGAATTATCTCAAGAGTTGGAACAGTTCAAAAAAAGCAGCACCGAGATTAAGATGCAGATAAATACATACCGCAATCTTATTTTGGATAAAGACCGTGAGATTGTGGAGATAAAAAATAATTATAATCGATTGGCACAGCAGAAAGAAACTCTGCAAAAGGACAACGAGATTTGGCAGTCAAAGCAAAATGAAATTGCCGCCTGTTTGGTTGATGCCAACGTGCGTGCCAAGGAGATTATAGCCGCCGCCGATGATGAGGCAAAAAAGACAAAGGCGGAATTTGCGGCAAATGCAGGTCAACTTTTTGGCAGGGTAGAAGACGTGAAAAACGAAATTTCAAGGGTTGAAGAGCAGATTGAAGCCTCTTTTCAAAAATTGAAAGATGCTATGTCCACAATGGATTGCTCGGCAAAAGTCATTGAAGAACAGGTGCTTAATTATAAAAATCAAGTGGAGACCTTAGATATAAAAGCGGACAGACCACAGGAGGAAAAACCACAGGCAAAGTTTGTGGCAAGTTTCAAACCCGAGGTTAAAAAGACGTTGACAGACAGCGTTTTAGATACAATTTTAAAGCTTTTGGAAAAGTAAGGAGGAACAAGATGACATTAGAGATAACTGCAAGCAACTTCGAAGAGGTAGTATTGAAGAGCGACATTCCTGTTTTGGTAGACTTTTGGGCGCCTTGGTGCGGACCGTGCAAATTGGTGGCGCCTATCATTGACGAGCTGGCGGAAACTTTTGATGGCAGGTACAAGGTAGGCAAGATAAATATGGACAAAGAGCAGTCCTTGGCATCAAAATTCGGCATTATGAGCATACCCACACTTATGGTTTTTAATAATGGAGAACTGGTCAAAAAGCAGATAGGTTTCACCTCCAAAGAGGCACTTTTGAAACTGTTTGAATAGTGTAAAAAATCTCTGTGTATCAGCTTAGAGCGGCACACAGAGATTTTATTTTTATACAAAAAATAAAAGGCAGAGGGCTTGCCAAAGGAACACTTGTGGGTTTAGCCTCCATATAATATGACTTTTTCAACAAATAAAAGCAATATATACAGCTATTTAGACAATAAGAGTGATAGATATTGTATTTGGCATTGATATTAAGGCGAAAATGTTGTAAAATGGTACAATACAAAGATGGAAAATTAGGAGGCTTTTATGCCCAAAAATATAAGTAAAATAGTGTCTAAATATCGGCGTTTTGTATTGCTCATAACGGATTTAGTTGTGGTCTGCGGAGCATATCTTTTGACCTGGCTGCTCATCAGCGGAAGAGCCTCAATTGAGGACTTTTTAGGGCTGATGGTTTCAAGCTGCTTTCTTTTCGTCGCCTGTTATGGGATTATTTTCGCCTGCACGGGTATGTACGACAGCCTTTGGAGATATGCCGAGATAGTGGAGTTTTTCAGATGCTGTATCTCCTCGGTGATAGCGGTGATAGCCTTTGTGGTCATCACTATGGCAGTGTACACCGAGAGGAGGATACCCTTTTCAGTCTATGTTTTATCCGCTGTTTTCGCCTCGTCCCTGACCATGTACACCCGTCTGACCTACCGTATGTACCGCAACACAAAAATCGGTATGATGGGTAAAAAACGTCGCCGTGTGATGATTGTGGGTGCAGGAGATGCCGCCTCTACACTTCTCCACGAGGTGAACAAAAATCCGGACCAGGATATGAACTTTATCTGTGCGGTGGACGATGACAAATCTAAAATCGGCAGAACCATAATAGGCGTGGAGGTTTTAGGCAGAACCGAAGACATACCGGACTTGGTGGCTCAATGCCAAATCGAAACCATTCTGATAGCTATCCCCACCCTTGACAGCGCAAACAGAAAAAGAATTTTAGACATCTGCGCCTCCACCAACTGCAATATACGCACCCTTCCCGACATCGTTAAAATCATAGCCGACGGCAAAGATTTAGCCTCAAGGATAACCGACATCAAGGTGGAGGATTTGCTGGGCAGAGACACGGTGGTCTTGGCAGACGAAGCCACTAAGCTCATAAAAGACAAGGTGGTTTTTGTCACAGGAGGCGGTGGGTCAATCGGCAGTGAGCTGTGTCGCCAGATTTCTACCATAGGACCTAAACTGTTAGTTATAATAGATATATACGAAAATTCGGCGTATGCCATTCAACAGGAATTAATAAGAAAATATCACGAAAGCTTAAACTTTGAAGTGAGAATAGCCTCGGTGAGGGACACCAAAAAGATGGACAGCCTATTTAATGAGTTTCACCCAAATGTTGTTTTCCACGCTGCGGCGCACAAACACGTCCCGCTTATGGAGGACTCCCCTGAGGAGGCGGTGAAAAACAATGTTTTCGGCACCTACAACTGCGCTCTCTGCGCTGAAAAGTATGGGGTGGAAAAATTTGTTTTAATCTCCACGGATAAAGCCGTCAACCCCACCAATGTTATGGGGGCAACCAAGAGAATTTGCGAGATGATAGTCCAAAACATCGCCGAGAGCAGCCAAGGGACAACCTTTGTGGCGGTTAGATTTGGCAATGTGCTGGGCTCAAACGGCTCGGTTTTGCCTCTGTTCAAGGACCAATTGGCGGAGGGTGGACCCATAACCGTCACAGACCCTGAGATAGTGAGATACTTTATGACTATCCCCGAGGCGGTGAGCTTGGTGCTAGAGGCTGGAGCTATGGGAGAAAAAAGCGGAGAAATCTTTGTTTTGGATATGGGAAATCCCGTTAAAATCTTGACCCTTGCGGAAAACTTGATTAAGATGTCGGGATTTATCCCTTATAGAGATATAAATATTGTGTTCACTGGTCTGCGCCCGGGAGAAAAATTGTTTGAAGAATTGTTGCAGGACGAGGAGAGTGTCCGCAAGACCGACAACAAAAAGATATTTATCGGCTCACCTTTGAAGATGGACACAGGCAGATTTTTCAGTGACCTGTTAGAGCTGAAATCCATCGCCTATGAAAATGACGCCAAGAGACTTATGGAAAAAATAAAAGTTATGGTGCCCACCTTTAACCACGAAGTGGTGAAGTATAAATAATCTCTTTCCCCACAAAATAGATATGGCGGTTATATATCTTGCCATAGTGCATATAATTGCCTTAGGCAGATGGTGAAATCACAGATAAAAAGGTGACATTAATGTACAAATTCTTCAAAAGATTAATAGATATAACTGCGTCCCTAACAGGGCTGATACTCCTCTCGCCACTGCTTTTGGCGATAGCTGCAATAATAAAGTTAGACTCCAAAGGCCCTGTGCTCTTCAGACAGAAAAGGGTTGCAAAGGATAAGGAGTATTTTCAAATTTTAAAATTTCGCACTATGTATGCGGACGTTCCAAAGGACGTTCCCACCCACCTTTTAACCGATCCCGAAAGCAAAATCACCAAGGTTGGCAGATTTTTAAGGAAGTCAAGCCTTGATGAACTGCCTCAAATTTGGAATATTTTGGTGGGGGAGATGAGCATAGTAGGCCCTCGTCCCGCCCTGTGGAATCAATATGATTTAATAGAGCAACGGGATATGTACGGGGCTAATTCTGTGCGCCCGGGGCTGACGGGGCTGGCGCAGGTTATGGGAAGAGACGAGTTACCCATTGAAGTCAAGGCAAAGTACGACGGGGATTATGCCAAGGACATCACATTTTTAAATGATTTGAAAATATTCTTTAAAACCATCACAAATGTTCTCTTTGCAAACGGGGTAAAAGAGGGCAGACAGTAAAAAAGGGCTGTGGTAAATGCTTTGGCAATAATTGATAAAACAAAAAGAGCAATCACAACGGCGACCGCTTGCTTTAGGCAAAAAATAAGTGGCGAATAGAGCCTAAAAAAGTGAAGATAAAAAATCATAAACCTTAGACAAGCGGTACAAAGCTTTTTTAAAAAAGCCATATATCGCTTGTCTTTTTTACTGATTTATATGCAATTTTGCAGCTGCATAATTTTATTTTTCGTTACTGCTTTTCTTGTTTTCCGTTTTTTCCTGTTTCACCTGCTGCGGCTGCTTTTCTTGACGAGACTGCTGTTTGTTCTCCTGCTTGTTTGATGCCTTCTGATTGTCTTTGTTTTTAGCCATAAATTTTCATCTCCTTTCACAGGTAGTATTTACAGGGGCAAAAGTTTTATTCACAGGAAAAAGAATTGCCAAAAAGTTACAGAAGGGGTGAAATACCACGGGTTAAGCCATAGAATGGCTTGCTAAATATTTGTATATATGTTAAAATATAAGGTGGATTGTTAAGCGCTTTTGCGCTTTTAATTAAATAATATATTTCAGGAGATTTTTATGTCTGGACATTCAAAATGGAGTACCATAAAGAGGAAAAAAGGCGTCAACGATGCTGCGAGAGCTAAAGTTTTTACAAAGTTAGGCAGAGAGATATCGGTGGCGGTTAAAGAGGGTGGTCAAGACCCCAACAACAACAGCCGTCTGCGTGACCTATTGGCAAAAGGACGTGCCGCAAATGTGCCCCAGGACAACCTTATGCGCGCTGTCAAAAAAGCGGGCGACGGAGACAAAAACAGCTATGAGGCTATCACCTATGAGGGCTATGGCAATGGCGGAATAGCCGTCATTGTAGAGTGCTTGACGGATAACCGCAACCGCACGGCATCAAATATGCGCCATTATTTTGATAAATTCGGCGGAAATATGGGAACCACAGGCTGCGTTTCGTTTATGTTCGAAGAAAAGGGAATAATAGTTATAGAAAAAGAGTATTACGACGAAGAAAAAGTCTTGGAAGACTGCTTTGAAGTGGGAGCACAGGATACATCTTTTGAGGGTGAGGGCATTATCGAGGTCACCACAGGTGTTCAGGAGCTTTCAGCTGTCGCCGATGCCTTGGAAAAATTGGGCTATCAAATCACCCAGAGAGAGCCGGCGATGATTCCAAACAACTACACCGCCATATCCGACGAGGATACTCTTAAAAAGCTTGCGCTGCTGTTCTCGGCATTAGATGACGATGACGATGTGCAAAATGTCTGGAACAATCTTGAAAATCAAGACGATTTACCGGAAGTTTAATCTG
>JAVVVT010000084.1:0-7247 GCA_036652515.1 Oscillospiraceae bacterium | reverse complement strand
AGTGGGGGGCAGGCAATGCAATTGCGGAAGAAAAGGTTGTTTTGAACGCTATGCCTCCGCAGCAGCCCTCACACGGGACACAAAAGCCGCTATGGAAAAAAACAAAGACAGTCTTATGTGGCAAATTTGCCCTGAAATTGAAAAAGTCAACGCCAAGACCGCCTTTGATGGTATGAGATTAAAAGATAAAATCGCCACAGAATTGGTGGATAATTATATCAACTACTTGGCTTGCGGAATAGTTAATATTATAAATATTTTTCAGCCACAGGTGCTGTGCTTGGGCGGTGGAGTTTCAGGTGAAAAAGAATATCTCACCGCTCCGCTTCAAAAAATCATAGACCGAGAAGATTTCGCTTATAATGTTGAAAGCCGCACAAAAATAACCATAGCCAAATTCAGAAACGATGCGGGGATAATAGGTGCCGCAATGCTTGGAGTAAACAATGCTTAAAGATTTTTTATTAAAAAATGAGATACCATTTGCCGAAAATGAAAGTATGAAAAATCACACCACCTTTAAAGTGGGTGGCAAGGCTGATTTTATTGCTATGCCTCAAAGTGTAAATCAGGCTCAAAAGCTGATAATTTACGCAAAAGAGCAGGGCATACCTTTCTATTTTTTAGGCAGAGGCTCAAATGTCATTTTTAAAGATGAGGGTTACCGAGGTCTTATAATAAAAACCTCGGGCTTGCAACAGGTAAAAATTTGCGAAAACAGAGCAACTGTTCAGTCGGGCGTTTTAATGACCCAATTCAGTAAGCTATTGCAAGAAAACGGGCTCTCGGGCTTGGAGTTCTGCTATGGTATCCCCGGGAATATTGGCGGCGGCATTTTTATGAACGCAGGGGCTTATGGGGGAGAAATTTCTGCGCCTTTGATTGAGGTTGAATATTTAGATGAAAATGCGGTCTTGAGAAAAATATCAAAAGACCGGGCTGATTTCAGTTACAGACACTCGATTTTTCAAGATAATAAATGGTTTATTACTTCAGCCACCTTTGAGCTCGTCTTAAAAGATAAAAAAGAAATGCTCACATTTATGGAGGAGATAATGCAAAAGCGTCGGGATAAACAGCCTGTGGATAAACCCAGCGCAGGCAGCTCTTTCAAGCGCCCGTCGGGATATTTTGCAGCGGCACTCATTGATGAATGTGGCTTAAAAGGTATGAGTGTGGGGGGCGCACAGATAAGCGAAAAGCACGCAGGTTTTATAATAAATAAAGGCGGAGCTTCCTGTGGGGACATATTACAGCTTGCCCAAGAGGTGGAGGAAATTGTTCGCAATAAAAAGGGAGTTCAGTTAGAAAAAGAGATGATAATCGTGGGCTGATTAGCTTTGGTATATAATAATTTATTCGGCTATTATGGTTTAGAGTTAGGAGTGAAGATATGGAATACAGTCTTGTCATCATAACAGGAATGTCAGGGGCAGGTAAAAGTTTGGCTGTAAAAGCACTTGAAGACGTGGGATTTTTTTGCATAGACAACCTACCCACCCCCTTGATTTTAAAATTGCTTGAGTTAAAGGACGATTTTTTCACCCATAACAAAAAGGTTGCTTGCGTGGTGGATATAAGAAACGGAGACAATTTTGAGCATTTGTTAGAGGTCATTAAGGGGCTTCAAGCCGACGGCACAGCCAAAATAATATACCTTGATGCTGATGAAAAAGTTTTGCTTGACAGGTATAAAGAGACAAGAAGAAAGCACCCGGTGATGTTGCAGAAAAACCTCCCCTTGGAGGAGGCTTTGAAGTACGAAAAAGCTGCACTGCGCCCACTTTATAATCAAGCGGACTATATCCTTGATACCTCCTTGCTTTCCACTTCGCAGCTTAAAGATAGAATATTGAGTTATATATTAAGCGATATGAAGCAAACTATGAGTATAGATGTGGTCTCTTTTGGATTTAAATTTGGGGTGCCATCGGATATAGACATAGTTTTTGATGTGCGCTGTTTGATAAATCCATTCTATGTGCCTGAATTAAAAAAGCTGACAGGTCAAGATGATGCGGTGAGAAAATTTGTTTTTTCACAGGACAGCGCCCAGCAGCTCTTTCAAAGGCAATCGGATTTGATAGATTTTTCATTGCCCTTATACATAAAAGAGGGCAAAAGCCACCTTACCATAGCCTATGGCTGCACAGGAGGCAAGCATCGCTCGGTGGCGTTTGCCAACGCTTTGTACGCCCATATCAAAGAACAGGGTTATGCCGTAAATGTCCATCACCGAGACATCGTTAGAGGTAATTCATAATGGCGCAGAGCTTTTCAAAAAAGGCAAAGACCGAAGCCTTGGACAATTTTAAATTTTCAAAAAATGATTGTTGCAACATAAGCTTTTTGTCTGGATATTTCGCCTGGGCAAATTTAAACTCCCAGAGCAAAGAGATAATTTCACAAGCGGACATACAAAAATCAGCCAAGGCTGTAAAAAAGTTGTTGAGCAGATATGAGATTGACGCATATGTGGTGGAAAAAGAAAAAGTTGAGGGCAAAACAGTTACAAGGCTGTACATAACCGAAGAAGAAAGCGTGCAAAGGCTTTATACTTTACAGGTAGAAAACGTCTTATGTGACAAGTGCTTAGAGCATTTTTTCACGGGAATTTTTGTCTCAGACGGCATACTTGTGAACCCCGAAAAAGAGTACCATTTAGAGTTTGGATACAAGGATAACAATGTTGCACTGTCCGTTGCAGACAAGCTTTCACAAGGTGGATTTGATTTCAAGGTCATAAAGCGGAAAAATAAATATGTGGTGTACACAAAAAACAGTGAGACCATTGAAGACTTTTTGGTCACGGTGGGAGCACAGTCCACCTGCCTTGAGATAATGTCGGGCAAGGTGATAAAAGATATACGCAATCGTATGAACAGGATAACCAACTGCGATGTGGCAAACATTGCAAAATCTGCCAGAGCAGGGCAGAAGTATTTACAATCCATAGAGTTTTTGGTAAGCGAGGGGAAATTCGATTTGCTCAGTGATGATTTAAAGCAGATCGCCCAATTGAAATTGGACAACCCTGAGCTGTCTTTTACGGAGCTTGGTCAGGAGTGTAAGCCCCCTATGACGAAATCTTCGGTCAATCGCCGAATGCAAAAACTGTGTCAATTGGCACAAATCAAGGAGTAATAATGGAAAAAGATTTTGTACATCTTCATTTGCATACCGAGTACAGTTTATTGGACGGAGCTTGCCGAATAGACAAGCTTATTGACCATATAAAAAAATTAGGTCAAACTGCCGTGGCAATAACAGACCACGGTGTGATGTATGGGTGTGTGGATTTATATAAAAGGGCGAAGAAAGAGGGCATCAAGCCTATAATCGGCTGCGAAGTTTATGTCGCCAGCCGTGGGCGTGAGGATAAAGTGCATAAATTAGATGGGTATTATCACTTGGTTCTCCTTGCCAAAAATGATATAGGGTATAAAAACCTCACAAAGCTTGTAACCTATGGTTTCACCGAGGGGTTTTATTCAAAGCCGAGGGTTGACCACGAGATTTTGAAAAAATATCACGAGGGTCTAATCTGCCTGTCAGGGTGTTTGGCAGGGGAGATACCACGTTATCTTTTAGGTGATGACGTGGAAAAGGCGAGGCAGACGGCTGAATTTTACAAAGACCTTTTCGGTGAAGATTTTTATATTGAAATACAAGACCACGGAATAGAAGACCAGCAGAGGGTTTTGCCTATGCTTATAAATCTCGCCCGTGAGATGGATATCCCTTTGGTGGCGAGCAACGACTGCCATTACATTGAAAAAGAAGATTCAAAAATGCAGTACGCCCTGATTTGTATACAGACAAATAAGAGCTTGTCCGACACAGACACCTTAGAATTTGAGACAGATGAATTTTACGTCAAAAGCACGCAGGAGATGTACGATTTATTTGCTATGGTGCCGGAAGCTTGTGAAAACACCGTAAAAATAGCGGAAAAATGTAATTTTGATTACGAGTTTGGGGTGACAAAACTTCCTAAATACACTGCGCCAAACGGAATGGCAAATGTGGAATTTTTCGATAAGCTTTGCAGTGACGGTCTTAAACAAAGGTATCCCGTAATCACCCAAGAGATGACCGAGCGGATAAGCTATGAGAGCGGAATTATCAAAAAAATGGGCTTTGTAGACTATTATTTGATAGTTTATGACTTTATAAATTATGCTAAAAATCACGATATCCCAGTGGGTCCTGGGCGTGGCAGCGGAGCGGGCAGTCTGTGCGCTTATTGCTGTGGCATAACAAATATTGACCCCTTGAAGTACAATCTGCTTTTTGAGAGATTTTTAAATCCCGAAAGAATAAGTATGCCTGACTTCGACATAGATTTCTGCTACGAAAAGCGCCAAAACGTCATAGACTATGTGGTGGAAAAATACGGGGCGGACCACGTTGCCCAGATTATCACCTTTGGCACAATGGCGGCAAGAGGGGCAATTCGTGATGTGGGCAGGGTGTTGGACGTGCCATATTCTGTGGTGGATAAAATCGCCAAACTAATTCCCGAAGAGCTTAAAATGACCATTGAAAAGGCTCTGACGGTCTCCACAGAGCTGAGAAACCTATATGAAGCGGACAGCCAAGTCCACACCGTGATTGACCTTGCCATAAAAGTTGAGGGTATGCCAAGGCACGCTTCCACCCATGCTGCAGGTGTGGTTATAACCGATAAACCTGTGATGGAATATGTGCCGTTACAGAGCAATGACGGGCAGATTGTCACCCAGTTTACAATGACCACCATTGAAGAACTGGGACTTTTAAAGATGGACTTTTTAGGCTTGCGCACCTTGACGGTAATAGACCAGTGCGAAAAAATGGTAAAGCTGTTCAACCCGGATTTTTCAATGAACAATATAGCAGATGACGATGCAGACACCTTTAAAATGCTTGCAGACGGGGACACAACAGGCGTGTTTCAGTTTGAGTCCGCAGGTATGAGAAATGTTTTGGTGGGCTTAAACCCTATAAATATTGAGGATTTAATAGCGGTTATATCCCTTTATCGCCCGGGTCCTATGGACTCCATTCCCACATTTATCAAAAATCGCCATAACCCCGAACTGATAAAGTACAAGCACCCTATGTTAGAAAAAATACTCAATGTCACCAACGGCTGCATTGTTTATCAAGAGCAGGTTATGCAGATTTGCCGTGAGCTGGGCGGTTATTCTTATGGTCAAGCCGACCTTGTACGCCGTGCTATGAGCAAAAAAAAGATTGACGTTATGGAAAAAGAGCGCAGTCATTTTATAGAGGGCTGTGATAAAAACGGTGTCAGCGCTTCTATTGCAAACGATATATTCGATGAGATGTCAAGCTTTGCCTCCTATGCTTTCAATAAGTCCCATGCGGCGGCATATGCCGTGGTGGCGTACCAAACCGCCTATTTAAAGGCACATTACCCAAAACAATTTTTAGCCTCTATGCTCACCAGCATAATTGATAACAGCGCAAAAATATTGGAATACTCACAGGAGTGTAAGAGGTTGAACATCAAAATCTTGCCTCCGGATATAAACAAGAGTTTCGCATCTTTTACCGTGGAGGGCGAAAATATCAGATATGGGCTTGCGGCAATAAAAAATGTGGGAAAGAGCTTTGTTGAGACACTTTGCGACGAGCGCACGGTAAACGGAGATTTTGAGGGGCTGTTTGATTTTTGCTGCCGAATGGGAAAAAGAGAATTTAACCGTCGAGCTATGGAAAGCTTTGTAAAAGTTGGAGTTTTTGATTGCTTTGGCGTAGGGCGCAGGCAGATAAACGGAAATCTTGACGCCCTGTTAAAAAGCGTAAACCAAGAATTAAAGACAACCATTGACGGGCAGACCGATTTATTTTATGTGACCTCCTTTGCCGACAGTTGCCCTGTTAAAATAAAAGAGGACTATACATTTCCCAAGGGGGAAGAATATGCGGAGTATGAGATATTAAATTTTGAAAAAAACCTTGCAGGCATCTATTTATCGGGGCACCCACTGGAAAGATACTCAGAATATGCTAAATATATATCAACCTGCAACATTTCTCAATTGACTAATGATGAGGAAAAAGTATACGATAATACTATACAGACGGTTGTGGTTATTGTGACCAAATGCCGATACCACACAACCAAAAAAAATGAGGTTATGGGATTTGTCACTGTGGAAGATTTGACAGGCACCCTTGATGTTATTATTTTCCCCAGTGTATATGATAAAACCTCCTTGAGCATAACCGAAAATGCGGTTATTGTCCTCAAAGGCAAGGTGTCCTATAAAGACGACCAAGCAAATATTATAGCTGAAAAAATACTTGGAATAAACTCCGAAGATGTGGAAAATATGCTGTCGGTGGCAAAAAACGATAAGTTTGGGCTCTATATCAAACTTGACAGCGGCAAAGGCGCCCAATTCAATAAAGTTTGCACCATATTGGCAAAGTCAAAGGGGAATATCCCCGTGTTTCTATACTACCAAGACGAGAAAAAGTATGTCCGAGCTCCGGAGAGACTGTGGGTGTACGAGGACTATTATATTCAAGATCAGCTTAAATATATCGTCGGCAATGAAAATGTTGTTATGAAAAAATAAATACTAACTGAGAGGTAATTTTTATGGGAGAGATTAAAACTATCGGAGTGCTTACAAGCGGCGGAGATGCTCCGGGAATGAACCCGGCTATCAGAGCTGTCGTGCGTTCTGCCATATACAACGGAATGGCTGTAAAAGGTATTAGGCACGGCTTTAACGGGCTTATCGAGAACGATATAGAAGATATGAATTTAAGGAGCGTTTCGGAGATTATTCACCGTGGAGGCACTATGCTTTACACAGCTCGCTCTACGGAATTTATGACCGAAGAGGGGCTTGAAAAGGCATATCAAACCTGCAAGATGCACGGGATAGACGCCTTGGTTGTCATCGGCGGAGACGGCTCTTTTCGTGGGTGCAACGCAATAGCTCAAAAGGGGATAAAATGTATCGGAATACCCGGCACAATAGACAACGACATCGCTTGCAGTGATTACACCATAGGATTTGACACGGCGCTTAATACGGCTATGGAGATGATTGATAAGCTAAGAGACACCACTCAAAGTCACGAGAGGTGCAGTGTTGTGGAAGTTATGGGAAGAAACTCCGGGTACCTTGCAATTAATACGGGGATAGCCACAGGTGCGCTGTGTATTCTCATTCCCGAGGAGCCCTTTGACTTAGAAAAAGATGTTATCGGAAGAATGAAAG
>JAVVVT010000083.1:0-7251 GCA_036652515.1 Oscillospiraceae bacterium | reverse complement strand
ATAAGCTTTGAAATCCCTTTGATTGCCATAATAGGCGGAATATGGGCGGTTGTGGGCTGGATACCCTTTATGGGATTAAAGGTGATAAAACCTCAGGAGGCTTTGGTTCTCACTCTTTTTGGAGAATATTTCGGCACTTTAAAAACACAGGGTTATTATTTTGTAAACCCCTTCTGTGCGGCGACCAATCCGGCGGCGGCAACAAAATTAAGCCAAAGCGGAGACGTGCGCAGCAATTCTCAAAAGACTAACAACGGAACTAATGAGCTCAATATTCAGACTGTCTCAAAAAAGATATCCCTTAAAATAATGACACTGAACAACAACAGGCAGAAGGTAAATGACTGCTTGGGCAACCCTATTGAAATCGGTATAGCTGTTATGTGGCGTGTGACAGACACGGCAAAAGCGGTGTTCAACGTGGACAACTACAAAGAATATCTCTCTTTGCAGTGTGATAGCGCTCTGCGCAACATTGTGAGGCTTTATCCATATGATGTGTCGGCAAATGTGGACACCACAGGGGACGGCGTGGCGGACGAGGGAAGTCTGCGTGGCTCAAGCGAAATTGTGGCAGCTCGCATAAAGGCTGAAATTCAAGGCAAAGTTGCAGAGGCAGGTCTTGAAATTTTAGAGGCGAGAATAACTTATTTGGCATACGCTCCTGAAATTGCGGCGGCTATGCTCCAAAGACAACAGGCATCGGCAATCATAGACGCAAGAAAAATGATAGTAGATGGCGCTGTGGGTATGGTGGAGATGGCACTGGCGCAGTTGAATGAGAAAAACGTGGTTGTCTTGGACGAAGAGCGAAAAGCGGCTATGGTATCCAACCTTTTGGTGGTACTGTGCGGAAATCATGATGCACAGCCGATTATAAATTCAGGCAGTTTATATTAATTATGGCAGACAATGCCAAAAAACAAATTCCTCTTAGGCTCTCACAGCCCCTTTATAACGCACTTGCCGCCTGGGCAGAAGATGACTTCCGCTCGGTCAACGGGCAGATTGAGTATCTGCTCTCGGAATGTGTGAGGCAGAGAAAGAAAAACGGCAAGTATGTTTCTGAACAGATAGACAAAGAGCCCGAGGAAGAGATAGAATAGATAAATTTTGAGCCGACACAATTCGCTCTGTTGTGTCGGCTCAAGGTGTTTTATGCAAGACAGATAGGCTTTAAAAGAGAAAAAGGGATAAAAATCCTTAAAATAAAAAGGACGTCATCGTTTTAAAATTGATGATGTCCTTTTATTTTGTCCGTTTTAAGTTAAAGTGAAAATAGTTAAGATTAAATTTAAATTAAACAAAGCTTTCTCAAATTAATATTTTGAGGTATGAGTTAAGAGGTGAATTAAGAGTTAAATTTACTCTTTATATTCAGATGCCTTGGCATAGGCGGTCTTGACTGCGCCGTCAATCAGCTTGTTTACATTGGCGTCTGCCATAAAATCGATGCCCTGCTGGGTTATTCCGCCCTTTGTGGCAACCCTTGCCATAAGCTGTTCAAAGTCGCCCATCTCGATGGCGGCGGCAAAAGTCTGCCCCACAATCTTTATCGCCTGCGCCTCGGTGTAGCCTAAATTTTCCCCTGATTTTGTAAAGCAATCCAATATGTAAGCCGCAAATCCCAAGCCGCAAGAGGCGAGAGCCGTCACGTTTTCAAGCTTATCCTCGGTGTCCACCAAAACAATACCCAATTTTTCAAAAAGAGCTACGATTTCGTCCTTGTTCTGGGCGTATTCATCAAAGCAAAGTCCGCTCACGCTCTGCAAATTTTCCATAGCTATGGTGGGCATAGCACGGACAATCTGGGTGTTAAAGCGCATGGCAAGCTGTTTCATACTAATACCGGCAACACAGCTGATTATGGTCTTGCCTAAAACTTGCTCCTGTGAGATTTCTATCTGGTGGTAAACCGCCGGTTTTACCGTCAGGACAATCACGTCGCTCTTAAGGATTAGGCTGTTCATATCCGTGTTGTTTATCCCTAAGATATGGGCTCTTTTTACCGCTGTATCAGAGGGGTCACTTATTAAAATATCGTCCTGTAAATAGCCCTGTTTCACAAGACCTGTGGCAAAAGCACTGCCTAAATTGCCGAAACCGATAATACCTATCTTCATATTAAACCTCGCTTACTTAGTGGTGTCCACCAAAGTGTTGCAAAATTGCCTCACAAGGGGTGGACAACGCCTTAATTCGTGTGGCTGTCATCAACAAAACCGTCGGGCTACGCTATTTTCTTTCGCCCAAGCAAAATTACTTTGTTAAAAATTACACGACCTGTCTTTAATGATTATATAATAAAACCGTGAAAAAATCAAGGAAAAGCCGCCGAATTATTCCTTATATCAGCCCAATTAAAAAATCAATAGTACATATACAATTGGCAGGGTATCATACCATTGTAAAGCTTGCGCCGTTTCACCGCACGTCTGCCAAAATTGTTCTCAAACTCGGCATCGGAGGTTATGATATAGCTGGATTTTACAGGGTTTTGCTCCAGTCGCCTTGCCAAAACTCGCTCTAATTCCATAGCGGTGTCAAGGTCTCCCATTCTCTCGCCATAGGGGGGGTTGGTGATGATTACGCTCTCACTGGTGGGAGAAAACGCCTTTACGTCCCCCTCAAAAAAGCTGACATATTTGCCTACCCCAGCCTTCATGGCGTTTTGCTTGGCTATCTCTAAAACCTCTGGGTCAATGTCAAAACCATAAGCCTTAAACTCTGCGTCAAGCCTTATTGCCGCCTTGGCTTTTTCACGCTCTAACGCCCAAACACTTTTAGGGATAAAGCCGTAACTTTCCGCCGAAAATCCTCTTTTTAAGCCAGGGGCGATATTGAGGGCTTTTTGCGCCGCCTCAATGAGAAGGGTGCCACTTCCGCAAAAGGGGTCTTGAACAAGGGAGCGGTCTCGTATTCGAGCAAGGTCTACAATGGTGGCGGCGAGGGTCTCTTTCAAGGGCGCCTCTCCGCTCTGTCTGCGGTAGCCACGCTTGTGCAAGCCGTCTCCGCTGGTGTCTAACATCACGCTGACCATATCTTTTCTTATGGCAAAACGTATTTTATACAAATCTCCCGTCTCAGGCAAAATGCTGGTGCCATAAGCCTTGCGAAGGCTCTCCACCATAGCTTTTTTTACTATGCTTTGGCATGCCGGCACGCTGGAAAGGGTGGAGGAGAGGGAAGAGCCCTTAACGGGGAACTGGGCATCTTTTGGCAAAAGCGATTTCCAGTCTATGGCAAAGACGCCGTCGAACAATTCATCAAAGGTGGACGCCCTAAATTCAGTCAAAAATATTAAAACTCTCTCAGCGGTGCGAAGGTTGATGTTGGCTGAGGCGATTATGCTCTCATCGCCCTTAAAAACCACCTTGCCGTCGCTCACCTGTACGTCTGTGCCGCCGATTTTTCTTGCCTCAAAGCTGAGGACGGACTCCGTACCAAAATAACAGGGGGCAATTAGTGTGTATTCCATTTAAAATTCCTTTCAAGCGGTAAGGCCCAATTTCGCCCCACCGTAACAGTTGTATTGCCGTATGATAACATACTTTTTCACGTTAAGTATAATGTATATATACAAATTATGCAACAGATATTTTCATTTAATTGACAGGGGACACAGGCATATACCCCTCCATAACCATTGATTTCAAGGAGATTTTGCTGAACAAATGGGGCTTTAATGAGATTTTTCGCTTTACCACCGGGGAGCTTTTTTGCCTTGCGGTAATTCCCGGGGCGATATTCTCCCTCATAGCCATCTGCCTCAACTGGCTAAATTTGGCGATAGGGTATCAAACAAACCGTAATAAATAGCTTATTCATAGAGGCTTTGTCTTTATTATTTTAGCTAAATAGGAGAAAAAATATATATTTATTGCAAGCGAATATAATCTGTGATAGAATACTAATCGAAGGACAATTTGGTTCAAGTTGTCTTTCATTTTTTATGTAGCTAACTTTTTACTACACAACGAACGGAGGAAATGTATATGAAAGAAAACTTTCTTTTCGAGAAAAGTTTTTTCAAAGCAGTTTTTTCCATTGCCCTACCAATAGCTTTACAAAACGTAATCAGCTTCGGAGTTAATGCAATGGACTCGATTATGCTTGGAAAGCTGGGAAATATAGCTGTTTCGGGGGCAAACCTTGGAGGACAGCCGTTTTTCCTCTTGATGATTATGGGCTTCGGCCTATCCAGCGGCGGCTCGGTGCTGATTTCACAATATTGGGGAAAAGGCGAAACTGACGTGATACGCCGCATAATGAGAATTTCAATGATGGCGATAACAATAGTCTCATTTATATTCTCGGTGGGTTGCTTTGTCTTCCCACAGCAGATAATGCAGATATTTTCAAACGAGGCAGAGGTGATAGAGGCATCAGCCAGCTATCTTAGGATACTTGCCATCGGATTTATGTTTTATTCTGTGTCAAACAACTATATGATGAGTATGCGTGCGGTGGAAAATGTGAAGATGTCCACCATAGTTTACAGCATATCATTCTTTGTGAATGTGATAATAAACTACGCTTTTATCTTCGGTAAATTCGGCGCACCTGCACTGGGAATAGTGGGCGCAGCGGTGGGTACCACAGTGGCGAGAATGGTTGAATTTGTCTGCGTGGTCACATATATGTACTTTATTGAGAAAAAAATCGGATATAAAATGCACTGTATGTTCAAAATCGACAAAACCCTTATCCCCGACTATATCAAACACGCACTGCCTGTTGTAGGCAACGAGTTGATGTGGGGCACGGGCAGCGTTGTCACCAGTATGATTATGGGCAGAATAGGCTCAACTTTTGTAACTGCAAGCAGTATAACAGGCGTTATTTTCCAGTTAGCCTCGGTGTTCACCTTTGGCATAGGCAATGCGGCGGCGGTCATCTGCGGAAAAACCATCGGGCAGGGAGATAAAGAAAGAGCGCAAAAATCAGCTCAGACCCTTTTGCTCTTCGCTTTCGGCTTCGGCTGTCTTGGCACCCTATTGGTTTTAGCCATAAGAAACCCCTTTCTCTCAATTTACGACGTCACCAGTGAAGCGAAGATGTCGGCGTACAATATGATGTTTATTTTGGCGCTTTTGCAGCCGATAACCTCTTTGGACACCGTGAATATAATCGGTATTCTACGTGGCGGCGGAGACACCAAAACCGCACTTATGCTTGATGCAGGCGGTATGTGGCTGATAAATATCCCCATGGGAATTATCACAGGACTTGTGCTGAAAATCCCACCACACTTTATCTATCTGTCAATGAAGAGCGACGGATTTATCAAAATTATCATCGCATTGAGGCGGATAATAAGCGGAAAATGGATAAGAACGGTCACCCGTGAGGACATATAAAAAATAAATATAATAAATTGTGAAAAAACAATTGACATTACAGTTTGTTTTATGTATAATATACAGTGTAGAATAATATGTAGTGGTGTGAAGATGTCAGATGTCATAAAGACCCATATTGCTGGGGCAAAAAATGGCAATGCTCAGGATATAGAGTATATATTCAGAGCGTTTAAAAAATCGATTTTCGCCTGTGCAAGCAAGCTGCGTGGAGCAAATTTTGACTTTGACGATGCAGTGCAAGAGGGTAACATCGGGTTGTTCAAGGCGATTTTAAGCTATGACGACCAAGGCGGTGCAAGCTTTTCCACCTACGCTAAGAGATGTATTTTAAATAGTATATTATCTGCAAAGACGTCCCAGGGAGCACAAAAACATCAAGTGCTCACAACTGCTCAAAACCTTGAGGACAATGTTATACTGACTAATCCGGAGACGGATATCATTATAAAAGAGCAAAATATGGAATTTATCAGAATTGCAAAGCAAAAGCTTTCGGCTTTCGAGTTCTTGGTTTTCAGCCTGTACACTATGCAATATTCTTACAGACAGATAGCACGTTTGACGGGCAAAAATGAAAAATCAATCAACAATGCAGTTCAGAGAATTCACTCTAAACTTCGAAAATAAACACGCAGGGTGTTTATTGTATAAACATGCCCCCGGTGGCTTAAAACAAAGCGTTTCAGCATTGGTTTAAATCCTTCCAGGGCAAACACATTTAAGGAGACTACACCAATGTATCAGGACAAAACATTAATCTGCAAAGATTGCGGCCAAGAATTCGTTTTCACAGCAGGCGAGCAGGAATTTTACGCTTCAAGAGGCTTTGAGAATGAGCCACAGCGTTGCAAAACTTGCCGTGATTCAAGAAAGAATCAGACTCGTGGAACAAGAGAATTTTACACAGCTACTTGCGCAAGATGCGGCAAAGAAGCTAAAGTTCCTTTCAAGCCAAGAGAAGACCGTCCGGTTCTCTGCAGCGAATGTTTCGCAGCTCAGAAGGGCGAATAATCCCAAAATTGACAGCACCCGTGAGGGTGCTGTTTTTTTGCTGTAAATTTAGGTGGAATAAAGCACAAAATCGGTCATTTTCAATAAATGTGTTTGACTTTTTAGTCGATAAACTTTATCATTAAATGTAGGTATCAAAAGACGAAGTGCAAAATTTATTTAAGCTAATAAGAGGGGCGCACATGAGTTTATACAATAAAAAGCATATGTTGGTCGTGGAGGAAAAAAACAGGTACACCACAGCCCTTGAAAATATATTCAAAGATGAATTTACCCTTATAAGCGCCGTTGGCAAGGCGGACGCCTTAGAGAAGATAGAGGAATATTTTGGGGATATTGCAGTGGTTTTAATCGACCTCTCCTATAAGACAAAGGGATTAGAGCTGCTCTATGAAATAGAAAATTCTCCATATAAAAGTCTGCCTATAATAGCTATCGCCCAAGATGTGCGCTATCAGCAGACTGCTATGGACAACGGTGCGTGGGATTTTATCACCAGCCCCACGGATATTTTAACCACAAGGGCAAGGGTAGAAAATGTTATCAGCAGGTACGAGGTGATAGAGCAGATACAAAGGGAGAACGGCGCAGACAATCAGGAGCAAAACGAGAAAAAATTACAGGAGCAAAATGAGAGAAAATTATTAGAGCTAAACGCACAGATGTTTGCATTTATCAACGATATGTCTGTGGGTGTGGCTATTTTTCGTTTAGTAAATCCCATAGAGGTATGTTATTTTTCCGACGGTTTATCTTCACTTTTAAATTTTAATCGTGGGGACTTGGCAGAAAAACTCTCCGCCGACCCCATCGCCTTCATTTATGAAAAAGACAGGGCACGGCTATTAAAAAGCGTGAAAATCTCCGTGGAATTAGG
>JAVVVT010000082.1:0-7544 GCA_036652515.1 Oscillospiraceae bacterium | reverse complement strand
GGCTCTTCCGTAACGGAAAAAGTTTTCAACATCAACGGCTTGGGCTCATACATCGTGGAAAAACAGTTTATTCCGGATATACCGGTGGTGCTGGCAGGTGTTGTTTACATCTCTGTGGTGGTTTCTCTTGCCAACCTTGTGGTTGATATACTCTACGCATTTATCGACCCTCGTATCAAGTCTAAAATGAAGAACTATTAGGAAAGGAGCAGCTTATTATGAATAAAAAAATGTCAAAAAGCGAAAGCTTTTACCAAAATAAAGTCAATAAAAGAAAACTGAGCGGCTCACTTGAATTTACGACTTCAAGACTTGCGGCACAGCTAACTTTAGTCTTTTCGGTTATCTTAGGCTTAAACGCTTACAGCATAACAAAAAAGACATTTTCACCCCTTTGGGCAGTTATGGCATTGGTGTTTTTTGTAGAATTTGTTCTGCAATATTTTGTGCTCAAGAGAATAGAGGCAAATGTCACCGGTGCAAACAATGAAATTTCACCCACTACAAGAAAGTTAGGCTATCTGCTTATGCCTTTCTTGCTTACGGGCAACTTCTTTATGTTCATCGCCGGATTTATGCTTATAAGAAAAGAAAAAAATCTGGAATATCAACTTTCAGTATACTCATTGCTAACTACTTTGATGATATTGTTAGTGTCCTCAATCAACCTGTTTAAAGACCAGCAGGCACCTACATTTGTGCTTGGTATGGCTCTTTACGGCGGATATGCACTGTTAAACCTTGTGACGCTTGTCGCCACAACAAAATACACCTTAGGCAAAAAGCCGGATAAAAAGTTTATACCCTTTGCCGTCATAGGCATATTGGGACTGGCTTTAGGCAACGTGTTCTCCTTTATCTTAGGTATAATTGCAATAGGCAAATACCGCAATAAGAATGAAGAGATAAGCATTGAATGGATTGATGTAATCCGCCGTTTGTTCAAAAACTATATGGCTGTCATCGGTATGTTCATCGTTGTATTCTTGATTTCAATATCGGTTGCCAGCAACTTGACCTTTGACTATCAAGTGGCAATATCCAACAACTTTGCCACAATGCTTGAGGCACCTAGCCTTATGTATCCTTTTGGTACAGACCAATATGGCCGCTGCGTGTTCACAAGAATTGTATTCGGCGCACAGATTTCGCTTATCGTTGGTATCATCTCAACAGCTGTTCCAATATTTATCGGCGGACTCTTGGGAGCACTTGCCGGATATTACGGCGGCGCTGTTGAAAACGTGATTATGCGTGTGCTTGATGTTCTGTATGCGGTTCCAAGTATCTTGCTTGCCATCGCAATCATCGCAGCTTTCGGTGTCAGCACAACAAACCTTATCTTAGCCTTGTCCATAGGCGGTATCCCCTCCTATGCCCGTACTGTGCGTGCCACGGTAATGGGTCTTGCCAACCAGGAATTTGTGGAGGCGGCAAGAGCTTGCGGTGCCAAAGACGGCACGATTATCTTCAAACATATCATACCTAACTCACTGGCTCCGGTTATCGTCAGAGCAACTTTGGGTATAGGCGGCGCCGTGCTTTCAACTTCATCTCTCTCATTCTTGGGCATAGGCGTTGAGCCACATATCCCAGAGTGGGGCAACATACTCAAGGCGGGCTCCACCTACCTTGAAACCAACCCGTATATAGCCATTTTCCCCGGTCTTGCTATAATCATGATCGTTCTCGCCTTTAACTACTTCGGCGATGGTCTTCGTGACGCTCTTGACCCTAAACTTAAATAATAGGAGGCAGAAATGGAAAAAAACGTAGTTTTAGAGGTTAAAAACCTCCATGTTCACTATGTGACAGATGATGCCACGTCAAAAGCTGTCAACGGCATTGACTTTCAGGTAAAAGAGGGCGAGAGCATGGGTCTTGTGGGAGAGACCGGTGCAGGCAAGACCACCACAGCCCTGTCAATAATGCAGCTTATTCCTGACCCACCCGGAATTATAGTTGACGGCGAGATAAATTTTGAGGGCAAAAATGTAATTTTCAACACGGACAAAGAAAATCAAGCTATGCGTGGAAACGGTATTGCAATGATTTTCCAGGACCCCATGACCGCCTTGAACCCCATTATGACGGTGGGCGAGCAGCTTGTTGAAATTGTCACAACCCATAACAAAATCTCCAAGGCAGACGCAAAGAAACAGGTGGTTGACCTTCTTGAAGTGGTCGGCGTAAAAAGCGATAGATACGATGACTATCCTCACCAGTTTTCAGGCGGACAGAAACAGCGTGTTGTAATTGCAATGAGCCTTTTGTGCAACCCGAAACTTCTTATAGCCGATGAGCCCACAACCGCTTTGGACGTTACAATTCAGGCACAGGTTTTGGATATCATAAAAAACTTGAGAGAAAAATACAATATGGCAATGGTGTTAATCACCCATGACCTTGGCATAGTAGCGGAAACTTGCGACAATGTTGCAATTATGTACGCAGGACAGATAGTTGAGGCAGGCACAGTGCGTGAAGTTTATTTGAACCCCAAGCACCCCTACACAAGAGGTCTGTTTGATTCTATTCCAAAGTTGGACGACAACGCCACCGAGCTCATCCCTATTGAGGGAGCTATATCCAACGCAGCAGACTTGCCAACAGGCTGCTACTTCCACCCACGCTGCCGCTATTGCAAAGATATTTGCAGGACCACACAGCCACCACAGAATGGTACCGATCACAAATTTATGTGCCACTTTGACCTATTTGGAAAGGAGGAAAAATAATGGAGACAGAAAACAATGTACTTATAGAGACCAAGCGCCTTAAAAAGTATTTCCCTGTTCCGGCAGGATTTCTCCACGCTGTTGACGATGTAAACCTTACCATAAATAAGGGCGAGACCATCGGAATAGTGGGCGAGAGCGGCTGCGGCAAATCCACATTGGGACGTGTTATTTTAAGACTTCACGAGGCGACAAGCGGTGACGTTTTGTACGACGGAATGAACATCAACCATTTTTCCGATGATGAGATGCGCCTTATGCGCCAAAATATGCAGATTATTTTCCAAGACCCATACGCTTCTTTGAACCCCCGTATGACGGTTGGTCAAATTATCGAAGAGCCCCTAAAGCTCTACAAGATATACAAAACCGCCGCAGAAAGACGTGAGCGTGTAGAAGAGTTGATGGATTTGGTGGGATTGCCACGTCGCTCATACAACCAGTACCCCCACGAATTTGACGGCGGACGCCGCCAGCGTGTGGTAATTGCAAGAGCGCTCTCAATCAACCCAAGGTTTATCGTCTGTGACGAGCCTGTTTCAGCTTTGGACGTGTCTGTTCAGGCACAGATTTTGAACTTGCTTATGGACTTGCAGAAAAAGATGGGATTGACATATATGTTCATCTCCCACGACCTTTCGGTGGTAAAACATATCTCCACCAATATCGGCGTTATGTATTTAGGTCAATTGATTGAAAAAGCCCCTAAAAACGATATTTTCAACAAGCCTTTGCACCCGTATACAATCGCTCTGCTCTCTGCTATCCCCTCTACAAATGTTCTTCAGAAGAGCCATAAAATCATCTTGAAAGGTGAGATTGCCTCTCCTATCAACCCTAAGGTCGGCTGTCGTTTTGCGGCACGTTGCCCCTTTGCAACCGAGCAGTGTACATCTCAAACACCGGAATTTATCGAGGCAGAGCCCAATCACTTTGTAGCTTGCCACAGATATAAAGAGGTAGAAAACGGCACTTTGAAATTTGATATTTAATTATTGATATCAGCAAATGAGCTATCGCTCACGGAGAATAAAAGTTATGCCGTGGGCGAGGTTCATTTCAAAAAAAATTTCAAAGTCTAAGCTTTGATTTTAAACACAGAGCTTAGAAAAATCAAAGGATTTCGGCGGTGAGTAAATATTACAAAGTATTTACAGATGTGAAAAAGCTTTGTATTTTGTCCATACATATAGTAATATATAGGACAGACACTTATAGAAGCCGTTTTCCGTTATTTTAGGTGAACAGCCGTTAGGCGTCACATATTACAAATTATTTAAGGAGTGATACCGATGAAAAAATTAGTTTCGTTAGTTCTTTGCTTGGCACTCGCATTTTCTTTGGTTGCTTGCAGTTCAGCACCAAAGAAGGACGTAGCAGCAGGCACAGGCGTGCAGATTCGCATTTTGGGCCAGTCAGTAAATGAAGCAATCATGAACATTATGCGTGATCAGCTTACAAAAGCAGGTTTTGATGTTAAATTAGACACACAGCCTGACTATTCAAGCTACAAATCAGCCGTTGCAGCAGGTGCATATGACCTTGCAGTTACAGGCTGGACAACAGTTACAGGTAACCCTGACTACGCAACCCGTGATATCTTTATCACAGGCGGTGCTTACAACACACAGCCTTTGTCAGACCCTAAAGTTGACGAATTGATCAACAAAGCCGCTGCTGAGACACCGGCACAGTATGTAGCTACATACACAGAGCTTGAAAACTACCTTGTAACCGAGCAGGCTTACATCGTACCATTGTACTCAAGCCTTCGTATCCAGGCTATCAACAACAAGGTTTTGGACGTTAAGACAGTTCGTCAGCCAAAATCACGTTCAGGAGTTTGGGAAGCTTATTCCTACATGGACAAAGCCCTCAACGCAACAAGACCTCTTGTTATGACACAGACAAACGGAACATTGACATCACTTGACCCAATACAGGCAAATGATGGTTCTGTTAATGCATTGTCATCAAATATGAATATCCGTTTGGTAAACCTTACTGATGAAGACGAAGTTACAGCAGTGGGTTCACTCTCACGCAACTACTCTATTGCAGAAGGCAATGATGTTTACTATTTCTTGCTTAGAGATGATGTAAACTTCGCTAAAATCCAAGACAAAAAAGCAGCAGATTCAGGTGTTCGTGTTGGCGCTGAAGATGTTAAGTTCACACTTGACAGAGCTAAAGACAAAACATCAGTTGCAGTTCATAAGACATACACACTTCATGAGCATATGAAGAATGTTGAAATCCTTACAGATTTGAACGAGCTCAACACAGTTAAAGATTCAGATACAGGCAAACCTGTTCTTGAGACTTTGGTAGCAGGCGTTGAAAGCCCAGTTAAAGCTCTTACAGCAGACAAGACAAAAGCTAACAATGCTAAAGGCACATACCAGGTTATCAAAATCACAACAACAGAGCCTTTCCCACAGGTCCTCAACTACCTTGCTCACCAGTCAGCAGGTATCTTGAACAAAGAGCAAGTTACAGCATACAACTCAAAGTTTGATGTTGCTAAATATGATGCAACTAAAGATGTTTGCTACGGCGACTTCAATGCAATCAAATCAGGCAACAATATGCTTTACACATCAGGACCTTACACATTGGTTTCAGTAGATGATATCTCAGCTGAATTCCAGAAGAACCCTGGCTACATGAAAGGCACAGAATTTGAGCCAAAAATCGAAAAGATTTCTATCAAGTTCATCAAAGACAACACAAGTGCTGTCTCAGCTTTCAGAGCCGGCGAAATTGACCTTCTTGGCAACGTACCTACAACAGACGTTGCAACAGTAGAGGCAAACAAAGACTTCACAGTTCAGAAGAGATCTTCAAATGGCGTTTCATACGCTGCATTCAACCTTTCAGAGGGCAGCATCTGTGCTGACCAAGATGTTCGTCTTGCAGTGCTCAATGCTATCAACCAAGAGGATTTCATCAAATACAACAGCGGACTTGTAAACCCTGCTTACTCAACTGTTTCAACAATTATCGAGACAGGCAATGTTCACAAACAGGACCTTGCAAAGAGCGCAGAGCACGTTGCTGCTTACCAGGCAAAAGCTGCTAAAAAGTAAGCCTAAAGCTTAATAATAAAACAGCATAAATAAAAGAGGCGCCAATAGGCGTCTCTTTTTGTTTATGCCACTGTATTTCTTTGACAAATGGAGTGAAAACAGCTATTATATAAGTACAATAAATTCAATGGATATTTTTAGTAACAAATGCGGTAGGCGGTCGGGATATTCAAATGGTAATAAAGGATATTTCTTGACCGAGAATAAATTTAAACAGGAGAAATTATGGCGGCAATAAATAAACACAAAGGGCTTGAATGGCCTAAAAGCATAAAAACCTATGACAAAATTTTGTTTGGAACGGCATTTCTGCTGTCATTCCTGTTTATGTCCCACCCGGATTTATGGGAGACGGCGAACCATAGCTACGTCTTTTTGGAGAGCGTATTCAGCGGAAATTTTATGAATTTCTATGAGGTCACCGCCCTCCACGCAAACTCCTACTACTATATCAATGTGGCGAATTACAACATAATTATATACGTCATCTTTGGGCTTTGGGAGCTGCCGGTGTATATTTTCAATCAAATATTTCACCTGCCCTTGAATGAGACTTTCATTATTTTTTGGGCGAAATTGGTGAGCGTGGGATTTTTTGTAGGCTGTGGAGTGATGCTCAAAAAATTGTGCGAAAATATCGGGCTTGAAAAAAGCACGGCAGGGACCGTGGCACTGTTTTTCCTCTTCAACCCCATAGCTTTTTACTCGCCTATGGCAATGGGACAGTATGATACGCTATGCCTGTTTTTCACCCTTTGGGCGCTGTCTTATTATGTCAAAGGGGACTATACAAGGTTTAGCTTTATAATAGGCATAGGGGTGGTGTGCAAATTTTTCCCCTTGCTGATTTTTGTGCCCCTTATACTAATAGCGGAAAAAAGGATTTTACCGCTGATAAAGTATGGGCTGATATCGCTATGGCTGTATATTCCCACAACGCTTTTGTTTTTAGGCAGAACCGGAAATGCCGCCGCCTTTACCCAAACCATGATTGACAGAATGTTTGAATTGACTATGGGCACGGGATTTAGCGGAGTTTCCGTCTTTACTTTATGCTATGCGCTGATTGTTTTTGTCGCCTTTTTGTACACGCCGAAAACGGAAAAAATGAAAAAATATTTGGCGATTTATCTGCCTATGGTGGTTTTCGGTATCCTCTTCAACAGCATTTACTGGCACCCACAGTGGCTGATTTTATTCATACCATTTGTGGTGGCTACAACATTTATGCAAAAAAATAAAGCTCCCTGGTTCTATTTGGACATGGTTATGGCTGTGGGATTTTTTATGCTCTGCTTTTATCAGTTCCCCAATCAGACGGGGGGAATACTTTTCGATGGAGGGCTCGCCCATTACGCTTTCGGCTTGTGCGTTGCCACCAGCGATAAAAGACTGCTCATAGATTACTTTTTGAGCTTGATTTCTTATGTGTATGTGCTGACACCGGTTATGTTTACCGGCTCGATTTTTGCCAATATAATTTTGAAGATGCCACTGGGAGAAAAAACCATAGCCGACAGGCTCTCCACAGAGGATAGATATGATAAAATTCCCACCAAGGTGTTTGGATATGGAATTTTTATAATCGGGTTTTTGGGAGCTTGGTTTATGCCAAGTTTATTGGAGGCGCTCAACGCTTTTGGCGTTATTTAAAACTATTGACGAAATATATTATTGTGTAAAAATCAAGCTGAGTAGCAAAGTGCGTGGAAATATT
>JAVVVT010000081.1:0-7557 GCA_036652515.1 Oscillospiraceae bacterium | reverse complement strand
TAATAAAAAATATCGCCATACTATCCTAAAGAAAAAATCGAGGTGATACTCATAACAGAAAAAAAATTGGTGCAGTTGGTCTGCGCTTTTATCGCTATGGCTTTTGTTTTAGAGTTGAGTTTAGTTAATATAATGTGCTCGGACTACTATCAGAAAGCTCGGGACCAGAGCGTAAAGACCATTGATATTTCAGCCGGCAGGGCGGATATAGTCGATTGCAATTTGCGCAATATCACCGGCACGCAGGAGCAGATAAAGGCGCTGGTCACTGCAAAAAACACGGATTTGCAGTCTATCTTTGACAATGTGAGGGACCAAGACAAGGCAAAGTTTTTCAAGCAAATTCAAAACGTAAACCGAATGGTGGTGGATTTGGAAAACCCCGTGGACACGGATTTGGTGTACATCACCTCCAAGAGATACTCCCCCACCAACTTGGCACAGCATCTGATAGGGTATACGGATTTTGAGGGCAAAGGTATAGCAGGGATAGAAAAAGCTTTCAATGAAAAATTGGCAAACAATGGAGAAAAACTTTCTCTAAGGCTCAATGTAAACGGGGCGGGGGAGATATACGGCGAGGTGGACACGGAGGTTTTCACCCGTCCACAGGTGCTCAGTTTAACCATAGACAACACGGTTCAGCGAATGTGCGAGGCAATCGCCAAAGAGTATATAATCAACGGCTCAATAGTGGTTATGGAGAGCAAGACGGGCAAAATAAGGGCGATGGTTTCAATGCCCGAATACGATGCCAACAAGGTGGCTGATTATTTAGAAAGCGATAACTCCCCGCTTTTGAACAAGGCTCTGCAAGCCTATGAGCCGGGGAGCGTGATAAAGCCTCTTTGGGCGGCGACTATGCTTGAGGAGGGGGCAAGGAAAGAGGAAGTTTATTATTGCAAGGGTTTTATCGATGTAAACGGACACACCTACCACTGTGCAAAAAATATCGCCCACGGACAGGTGGATATGGAGAGGGCGCTGGTGGTCTCTTGCAACTGTTATTTTGTGAACAAATATGTGAAAAACAAGGCGTTTATCTTTAAGCAGATGGCAAATCAAATGGATTTCGGCTCGCCTCTATCCCTCACGGAAAATTATTACACCGCAAAGGGGAATTTCCCCTCGGTGGAAAAAATCAGGAATTTAGGGCAACTGTCCTCTGTGAGCTTCGGGCAGGGGGATTTTTTGGTCACCCCTCTGCACATAACAAGCTATATGAATATGTTTGCCAACGACGGGATTTATATCCCACCGCAAATCGCCCAAGGGGTGTATGATGGGCTGAATAATACCCTTATAGAAAACCTGTACAACTATAACCCAAAGCGTGTGATATCCTCTAAAACCGCCCAAACAATAAAAGAAATGCTGGTCAAGGTGGTGGAGGAGGGAGCACATTCAAGAGCAAAGCCCGATTATCTCTCGGCGGCAGGCAAGACGGGCACGGCGCAGACAGGCAAGGTCAAAGAAGACGGCGAGGAGGTATTCAACGCCTGGTTTTGCGGATTTTACCCCTCGGAAGAGCCCATGTACACTATCTGCATAATGATGTATGACGGGGGCGAGAGCACCCAGACCACCACTCCGATTTTTAAAAAACTCTGTGATGAACTTTATTATCTGCGATACGCCCAGGTGGAAAATGCAAAAACCGACACCCCTCCAAAGGAAGGTCAATAGAGAGGGGGGTATTATAATTTGTTATATGGAAAAATTTTGAAAAGGCGGTGGTAAGGCTCACATATCGCTTTCGGTGATTTTTATATTGCGGAAAAACAGGCTCTATTTATTGGTTACTCCAATATTTCCTCAAAAATCCTATTATATTGCCTTCTTTTTACGATCCACCTAACATCTGCCCAAAAATCCTATTATATTGCCACTAATTTTTACACTCCGCCCAGCATTTTCCAAAGAGCCCTATTATAAAACCACAAAAACAACAGCACAAGTTTTTTTATACCTGTGCTGCTGAATAGTTTATTATTAAATTTTATTCTTCTGTGCGCCGTCCCAAGATATATCTTTGTAACATAGGCTCTTCTCCTTAGAGCCCTTTGGTCGCTTTTGATGATTTGCATTTTAATCTTGCTCGGCTGCGCTTAAATAAAACCGATTATCACGCTGTGGGCGCCTGATACGACCTAATTAGGTCATATTCTTTTAAAAATTCAGGTGAAAGCCATTGGTGACTTCAAAACATTATTTGTGCTGTACTCAGCTTAAAATATATAACATTCAATTACTAAGGTATCAAATGTACTGCATAAAGGCAGCTCTTTAAGAATAGGTCAGTTTTGTTTTGAGGACTTTTGCAATTAGACTAAAGGGAAAATAAAATCACCGATTTTTAAAAGCTATCATTTTATCTCACTATATCAACAGCAGGCGCAATCCAACAAGCGTGCTCGGTATCCTCAACATGTGCCATCGGAATCGCCCCCTTTCAAGTGCAAAAGCACTTTATTTTGTAAACTTACTTCTTGCTTATTCTTTCTTTTGTCAACTATAATATAGCACATATTTTAAGAATGTGCAAACAGAAGATTAAGCATTTTATTTGTCTATTGTGGCAATTGATTTTGGGTTAATAATGTAGTATAATAATAAAGTCGATTAAATTTTAGAATAATAGTTGACAAATTTATCTAAATTAAGTACAATTGTTTATTATAAAGAACAAAAGGCTATAAAAGGGAATATTTTTAGTTTTCTTTCCAAGAGAAGAGTCGGGCGGTGCGAGACTCAAAGATGACTATAAAAAGCCACCCTTTTGCTCACAGCGAGATAAGTTGTGCGTTTTGCAGCGTTAATGCAGCATTAAGTGATATGCGTAGCATATAATTTGGGTGGTACCACGGTGATTATCGTCCCATAGGAATAAAATCCTATGGGGCGTTTTGTTTTTTATAACCGTTTTTACATCAGTTTATATTTTGAGAGGTGAATACTATGGAATGGACATCATTAAACGATTTGCGAGAGAAATTTCTCTCCTTCTATCAGGCAAAGGGTCATAATCGTCTGGGCTCTTTCCCCCTTATCCCACGGGACGACAACAGCTTATTGCTGATAAACTCCGGAATGGCTCCGCTGAAAAAATACTTTACAGGTCAGGCAGTGATGCCGGGCAATCGTGCCACAACCTGCCAAAAATGTATCAGAACTCCGGACATTGAGCGTGTGGGTATAACCGCCCGTCACGGCACATTTTTTGAGATGCTGGGCAACTTTTCCTTTGGAGACTATTTTAAAGAAGAGGCTACCACCTGGGCATGGGAGTTTTTAACACAGGAGCTTCAAATTCCAAAAGATTTGCTTTATGTCACCGTGTATGAAGATGACGATGAGGCGTGGGATATTTGGACACAGCGCAGAGGCGTTGAAGAAAGCCATATGAAACGCCTTGGCAAAGAGGATAACTTCTGGGAAATCGGAAGCGGTCCGTGCGGCCCTTGCTCTGAAATTTATTATGACCGTGGAGAAAAATACGGCTGTGGCAAGGATACTTGCGGAGTTGGTTGTGACTGTGACAGATATATTGAAATCTGGAATTTGGTTTTCACACAATTTATTTCAGACGGCAAAGGCAACTATGAAAAGATGGAAAAAGGCAATATAGACACAGGTATGGGTCTTGAAAGATTGGCTTGTGTTATGCAGGGCGTAGACAATTTATTTGAAGTTGACAGCATTGCCAACGTGCTCAAAGAAGTTGAGAAAATTTCAGGCAAAAAGTATAAAGAGGACGCCAAAACCGACATATCCATGCGTGTTATCACCGACCATGTGAGAAGCACCGTGTTTATGATTTCAGACGGTGTTGCCCCCAGCAATGAGGGCAGAGGCTATGTGCTGCGCCGTTTGCTCCGCCGTGCCGCACGTCACGGAAGAATGATAGGAATACAGGGAATGTTCCTCAATGAGCTGTGTGATAAAGTTATAGATGAGAGCAAATCTGCCTATCCCGAATTGAAAGAAAACAGGGAATATATCAAAAAAGTTATCCTCACCGAGGAGGAGCGTTTCAATAAAACAATCGACCAGGGTATGAATATACTCTCAAACCTTATGGATAACATCGAAAAATCGGCACAGCAGGCAAAGGACAGAATTTTGTCGGGCATCGAGGCTTTCAAACTCAATGACACCTTCGGTTTCCCCTTCGATTTGACAAAAGAAATTCTTTCAGAGCACAACATCGACATCGATGAAGAGGGCTTTAGAAAATATTTGAAAGAGCAGGCAGACCGTGCCAGAGAGGCTCGCAAAAAGAACAATAATGTGAGCTGGGCGGAGGATTTATTCCAGGCGCTCAACCTTAAAACCACAGAATTTGTGGGATATGACACCTTGAGTGCGGATTGCAATGTTATCTCCATAGCCTACGAAAACGAGTTTGCCGATGTGGTATCTGTGGACGAAGAGGCGAAAGAGGACGTTTTGGTGGTCTTGGACAAGACACCGTTTTACGCTGAGGCAGGCGGACAAATCGGGGACAAAGGCACGATTGAAACCGAGAACGGCACCCTTTCTGTCATCGACTGCAAAAAGACAGCCAAGGGCTATTATGTTCACACCTGTACCTTAGAAAAAGGCTTTGTAAAGGTGATGACCAAGGCGGTGGCTACGGTGGACGACACCACAAGAGGTGCAATTGAAAGAAACCACTCCTCGGCACATCTCTTGCAGAAAGCATTGAAAATCGTGCTGGGCAACCACGTTCATCAGTCCGGCTCTTATGTGGACGATGAAAGGCTGCGCTTTGACTTCAACCATTACAGCGCTATCACCCCACAGGAAATTTTGACGGTGGAGAAGCTGATAAATGATGTGATATTGGCATCATTGCCTGTGACAACACAGGTGATGTCTATGGAAGAGGCAAAAAAGACGGGAGCTATCGCTCTCTTCGGCGAAAAATACGGCTCCGATGTGCGAGTGGTGAAGATGGGAGATTTCTCAACCGAGCTGTGCGGTGGCACACACGTTAAAAACACCTCTCAAATCGGTGTATTTAAAATAGTTTCAGAGACAGGCGTGGCTGCCGGCGTAAGAAGAATTGAAGCCGTCACAAGCTTTGGTGTTCTAAAACTTTTGCAGGACAGAGAAGAATTGCTATCACAGTCCTCAAAGACGCTTAAAATAACCAACTTCCACGAGCTCCCCACCAAGGTTGTTCAGCTCACAGAAGAGATGAAAATTATGCAAGGTGAGATTGATTCTCTCCGTGGAGAAGTCGCAAATAATCAAATTTCGGGCTTGTTCCAAAATCCGGTGGACGTGGAGGGTGTGAAGTTGTTTGCGGGCTATTTCAGCGGAACATCTTCAGATGCACTTCGCCAGATGTGCAATATAATTAAAAACAAGGCAACAAACAGCGTGGCGGTGCTCTGCGGTGAAGAGGGCGGAAAAGTCACCATAGCCGTCTCCTGTGGCGACACAGCGATGGAAAGAGGCATTAAAGCTGGTGTTTTAGCCAAAGAGGTATCAGCAGTGACAGGCGGAACAGGTGGCGGAAAAGCGGATTTTGCAATGGCTGGTGTGAAAGACAAAAACTTGGTGGACGAGGCTCTTGCCTGTGCGCCGGCGATAATCAAGAGATTGCTCAAGTAAGTTATAGGGATAAAATAATGTGGGGTGGTTTTTATCACCCCACGAATATAAGGAGGCATTTTAATGGACTGTTTGTTTTGTAAAATCATCAACCGAGAGATTCCTTCCACTGTCCTGTACGAGACCGATGAGGTTATTGCAATAGAGGATATCTCACCCCAGGCGCCTTTTCATGTGATAATTATGCCAAAAACTCACATTGCAAGCCCTGCCGATTTAACAGAAGAAAATTGCCATATAGCAGGCAAAATCTTGCTGGCGGCGGCACAGATAGCACAGAAGGAACATCTGGACAAAGGCTATCGCATAGTCGCCAACTGCGGTGAGGACGGAGGGCAAACCGTACAGCATCTGCATTTTCATATGCTGGCAAAAAGAAGCCTTAAATGGCCTCCGGGCTGATTAAATGAAGATAAAGCGTCCGCTGGCGATTGTTGGTTTTACATCATTGACGACGTTTTGCTTTTTAACAACAATGTCGAAGAAGGCAGTTTTGCTCTCTTTGGCATTGTTTGTTTTGTTTGTAATTATAAATTATTTCACCCACGGAGAAAATCTGTCCACCCTCCTACTGATACTTTTCACCTGTTTGCTATCTATATTTTACTTTAAACTTTACGATAAAAATTTAAATAATAAAATAGAATTGTACCAGGCTCAAGAAAGAATAATTGTGCAGGGGGTGGTGGAGGATTATTCTTATTTTGGGGTGGGACTGCCCCGTTATACCCTAAGTGTGAAAAGGATAAACGGCAAAAAGGTAAGGAGTTTTAACTGCAAAGTCTATGTGGAGGACGTATTTGCCCTAGGAGAAAATATTTTGGTGGAGGGGCAGTTTAAGCCCCTTTCAGAAAAAAGCAATAAATCCACAAATTACGCAAAGGAGGTTTACGGCACCCTCACCGCAAAAAATTTGAAAATAATCAAGGACACCCCTTTAAGTTTTGATTATATTTGCGGCGAGGTCAGGGCAAAGCTGCTCAATAAGACGAAAATAATTTACGATAACAAGACCCTACCAATAGTTATGGCTATGGGGTACAGCGACAAAAGTATGCTGAGTGGGAGCTTGAAACAGGGCTTTCGCACCGCCGGAATATCCCACGCCTTGGTGGTCTCGGGCTTGCACATTGGGATAATCACGGGGGCAATGGTCTGCCTTATGTCATTTTTACCCATAAGCAAAAAGCTGAAAAACATTATTTTGGCTGTGTTTTTGGTGGGATATATGGGGGTCGTGGGCTTCACCCCGTCGGTGATAAGGGCAGGGGTTTTGTCGGTGATCGTTTTAATTGGAAGAAATTTTTTATGGGAGACGGACAACCTTACGATTTTAGGCGGTGTGGTTCTGCTCACCGCCTTGGCAAACCCATACAGCGGAGCAGATGTGGGGCTTTTGCTGTCTTATTCGGCGTGCCTGGGAGTTATGTACGCAGGACAGGTTTGCAAAAATCGGGAGCTTGGCTTGGTGGTGCAATCGCTGATAACAACAGTGGGTGCGGTGAGCTTCACCTTCCCGATTTTGGTGCTTTTCTCTATGGAGATGACCTTGCTCTCGCCGATTTTCAACCTGATTTTGTCCCCTATCATAATGGTGATTTGCGTTTTAAGCGTTTTCACGCCTATATTGGGGTCAATAGGTGTGGTGGGCGAGATATTGAATATGGTCTTGGTCCCTTTGAACAAGGCAGCGATAAATATTTTGATGGCAGCCGTAGCCTTCATTCAAGAAAATTTCGGCTTTGCAATGGTCAACCTGTCAAGTGAAGTGTTCAAAGTTATGACTTTTGTGGGGCTGTGCGCCTTGGCGGTGGCAATTTTGGGCTTTAAAAATAAAAAAGTGAGGATTAATTTTCTCTTCATTGTTTTATTGTCAACGCTTTTATGTTATAATTTTACAAACAAGGATATGCTCACGCTAACCGTCTTTGACTC
>JAVVVT010000080.1:0-7760 GCA_036652515.1 Oscillospiraceae bacterium | reverse complement strand
AGTGGTTAATATAACCGGACCATTTGTCGTTATAGCGATTGTGTGCTCAAAATGAGCAGACATCATACCGTCTTTGGTTTTAACTGTCCAACCGTCTGGCAGAACTTTTACTGCGGCTGTTCCCTCATTGATCATAGGCTCGATGGCGATAGTCATACCAGGAAGGAGGCGTGCGCCCCTGCCTTTTGTGCCGTAATTTGGCACTTCGGGCTCTTCGTGGAGATTTCTTCCCACACCGTGACCTACATATTCTCTAACAACAGAAAAGCCGTTTTGCTCTGCGTGCTCTTGAACTGCGTATCCAATATCCCCAACTCTTGCCCCCGGTTGTGCAGCCGCTATTCCCAGGTGCAAACATTCATTGGTGACCTTGAGCAGTTTTTGTGTAGCAGGGCTGACAGCGCCTACCATAAAGGTATATGCGTTGTCTCCGTGGTAGCCGCCTATGGCAGCACCCACATCTATACTAACAATATCACCGTTTCGTATAATGGTATTCTTTGAGGGAATACCGTGTATAACCTGGTCATTTAAAGATATGCACGCACTGCCTTTGAAGCCGTAAAGACCCAAGAAGGACGGTTTTGCACCTCTAACGGTGATAAAGTCGTATATAAGTTTGTCAAGCTCTAAAGTGGACATACCTGCGTTAATTTGTTCCCCGGCGTATTTTAACACCTCTGCGCTGATTTTGCAAGCAGAACGTAGCTTTTCTATCTCAGCGGGGCTCTTAATTATAATCACAGTTATACCTCTAAAACTTTTAGCACTAAAGCAGTTGTATTTTCAACGCTGCCCTCACCGTCTATCTCCACCAAAATTCCCTTTGCCTTATAAAAATCTTTCAAAGGCTCGGTCAATTCATGGTAGGTAGTAAGGCGGTCAAGAACGGTTTTTGGCTGGTCATCTTTGCGTATTGTAAGTGGCTGGCCGCATTTGTCGCAAATGCCCTCTTTAATGCTGGGTTTGTATTTGATGTGATAGGAAGCTCCACACGCACACACTCTTCTTCCGCTTACACGTTCGATGATTGTCTGGTCTTTCACTTCGATATCCAAAGCCATATCTATTCTGATGCCCATATCGTCGATGGCTTTCGCCTGTGCGATTGTTCTTGGTACACCGTCCAAAATAAAGCCGTTTGCGCAGTCCTCGTCGGTCAATCTGTCATTTACAATTCCGATGATAACCTCATCAGGCACCAAAGCGCCGGCTTCGATGAAGCTCTTTGCTTTTTTGCCCATCTCGGTACCGTCCTTCATCGCTTGACGAAGGATAGCGCCTGTGGAAATTGTAGGTATATTCAGCTTTTCGCAGATGATTTCCGCTTGTGTGCCCTTACCGGCACCCGGAGCTCCTAATAATACAATATTCATAATTATTAATCTCCTATAATTAACGCTTATTCTAAGAAACCTTTGTGATGGCGCATAACCATCTGGCTCTCAAGCTGCTGTGCGCAGTCCAGTGCAACGCCCACGATGATAAGCAGTGATGTACCGCCCATCTGAATACCTGTGTTTGTCACGTTGCCCATAACTATTGGCAAAATTGCCACTACGCATAGGAATAAAGCGCCGATAAATGTAATCTTCTTCAAAACTCTCGCAATAAAATCTTCGGTTTGTTTACCTGGACGGAAGCCCGGGATAACGCCGTTGTTCTTACGGAGGTTGTTGGCGATTTCCATTGGATTATACTGCATTTGTACATAAAAGAAGTTGAAAGCAATAATCAACAACACATATAAAAGGGCATATATAAATCCGTTATAATTGAAGATGTTGAGAAATCCGTTCCAAAATTCACTCTCAATAGTAAAGAAACTTTTGATAGTGCCGGGAATGGAAACCAACGCACTGGCGAAGATAACCGGCATAACGCCTGACATATTTACCTTTATAGGCAAATGTGTGCTTTGGCCGCCCATCATCTTTCTGCCCACAACTCTTTTTGCATACTGAACAGGTATTCTTCTCTCGGCGTTGTTAAGCACAACTGCGAAAGCGACAACTGCAACAGCGAAAATAAGGAAAAGTGGGACTAAAAAGAAGTTCTGTGTCTTTTGTTTTTCAAAAGCGTCCTTTATCATATTCACAAAAAGTGAAACGGTGCTGGACATTCTTGAAATAATACCTACAAAGATTATCAATGAGATACCGTTGCCGATACCTTTTTTGTCAATCTGTTCGCCAAGCCACATAAGTAAGAGCGCACCTGCCACGAAAGATACAACGATAACCAGAGCTGCAAACCAGCCTGCAAGACCTTTTGTATAAATCAAGGCACCTTGTTTGCGAAGTACGAAGTAATAGCCCACGGCTAAAAATGCTGCGATACCTGCGCCCACATATCTTGTGATTTTTGCGATTTTTCTTCTGCCTTCTTCACCCTCTTTTGACAGGTTTTCCAAATAAGGAATTGCCACTGTCAAAAGTGTGATAATGATAGATGCGTTGATGTAAGGAATTACACCAAGTGCAAATAGAGTAGCACTTGCGAATGCACCACCGCTTATCATATTAAGATAGCCCAGCATATTGCCGTCCCCAGCAGAGATCATACTCTTAAGGGCAGATGGTTGGATAAAAGGAACTGCAATAGCACAGCCTAAACGATAGATGATTAAAATCATCGCCGTGTAGATTAGCTTTTTTCTCAAATCCTCGATTTTCCATGCATTTTGAAATGTCTTGAACACTCTATTTCACCTCAGCCTTCCCGCCTGCTTTTTCAATCTTTTCTTGTGCAGTTGCAGAAAAAGCTGCGAGTTCAACGGTGAGTGGTTTTGTCAATTCGCCATTGCCAAGAACCTTGATACCGTCGCAAACTTTTTTAACAAGACCGCTTGCCACTACTGCTGCTTCATCAACAACACTATTAGCCTCAAATCTTGCCTCAAGGTCACTCACCTTGATTGTTGCATATACAGTTGCGAATACTACATTGCTGAAGCCAACTTTTGGAAGTCTTCTTTGAAGTGGTAACTGACCGCCCTCAAAACCGGCTTTTTTCGCACCTGAACGAGCTTTTTGACCCTTGTGGCCGTAACCGGCTGTTTTGCCGTTACCGCTGCCGTGACCACGACCTTTTCTTTTGGCAGCTTTTGCAGAACCATCTGCAGGTTTTAATTCTTGAAGCATCATAATTGTGCACCTCCCTGTTATTACTTAGTAACCTCTACGAGGTGTGAGATTTTAACAATCTTACCTTTTGTGGCAGTGTTATCCGGTTGAACAGTTACATCGCCAACCTTTTTAAGACCCAGTGCTGATGCACAATCCTTCTGGTTTTGGATGCGACCCACGAGGCTTTTTACAAGTTTAATTGTAACTTTGCCCGCAGGAGCTGCTTTTGTCACTACTTTTTCTTCTGCTTTAGCTTTTACTGCTTTTTTTGCAGGAGCTTTTTTAGCGACTGGTTTTACTGTTTCGCCCTCTGCTTTTTTCACAGGAGCTTTTCTTGTCTTCTTAGCAGGTGCTTTTTCAACTGCTAATACATCTTTTTCGATATCTTCAGCCATTTTAAAGAACCTCCTAACCTAAAATTTGTTTTTCGTCAAGACCACGAAGTTTTGCAACCTCTGCAACTGTTCTCACTGATGAAAGACCAGAAACAGTAGCGGCAACCACGTTGCCCGGATTTCTTGAACGAAGTGATTTTGTACGGATATCCTTGATACCTGCAGCTTCCAAAACAGCACGAACTGCGCCGCCGGCAATAACTCCGGTACCAGGTGCTGCCGGACGCATAAGAATTCTTGCTGCGCCAAAAGCTCCCACAGTCTCATGAGGAATTGTTGTGCCCTTCATGGATATTCTGATTAAATTCTTCCTTGCATCTTCTGCACCCTTGCGAATTGCTTCGGGTACTTCAGCTGCTTTTCCTATACCATAACCTACAATGCCGTCGCCGTTGCCTACAACTATCAAAGCTGAAAACTTCATAACACGACCGCCTTTGACGGTTTTTGATACACGATTAATTGATACAACCTTCTCTTGAAGGTCTAAAACGCTTGCGTCAATTCTTTCCATTGTACCCTCCTTACAGCACTAAGCCGCCTTTACGGGCGCCCTCTGCCAAAGCCTTTACACGGCCATGATATAAATAACCGCCACGGTCAAACACTACTCCTGAAATGCCTTTTGCGATTGCTGCTTTTGCAACAGCCTCACCAACTGCCTTTGCAGCTTCGATGTTACCGCCATAGCTTGTAAAATCTTTGTCCATTGTTGATGCCTGTGCAAGTGTTACACCTGACAAATCATCGATAATCTGGGCATAGATATGCTTTGAGGAGCGGAAAACATTAAGACGTGGACGTGCAGCAGTTCCGCTTATCTTTGTGCGTACTCTTGCATGTCTTTTAAGTCTTGCCTGGTTACTATTTGGTTTCTTTACCATAATTAGCTCACTCCTTTACTTATTTACCTTTACCGGTCTTGCCTTCTTTGCGTATTACATATTCGCCGACATAACGGATACCTTTGCCCTTATAAGGCTCAGGTGGACGTTTTTCACGAATTTCAGCAGCAAACTGGCCGACCTTCTGTTTGTCAATACCGACTACCTTGATCTTGTTGGCATCTGCACATTCAATCTTGATGCCCTCAATTTCAGGAACGATAACCTGGTGTGAATAGCCCAGGTTCATAACAAGGTTTGTGCCCTGTTTTGCAACTCTGTAACCGACACCAATAACTTCAAGGTCTTTTGAGAAGCCTTCAGAAACACCAATAACCATATTGCTAATGAGTGTTCTGGTCAAACCATGTAATGATCTTGACTGATTTTCGTCGTCTGGACGGGACACTGTAAGAACTTCGCCCTGGACATCAACTGTCATCAATGGGTGAAATGTGGAATTAAGTGTGCCTTTAGGGCCAACAACTGTAATATTGTTTCCATCAACTGTAACTTTTACACTTGCTGGAATAGCTATGGGTTTTCTTCCTATTCTCGACATACTATTTACCCCCTACCATACAAAAGCGAGAACTTCGCCGCCCACATTTTCTATGCGAGCTTTTTTGTCTGTCATAACGCCTTTAGGTGTGGAAACGATAGCGGTACCGATTCCCTTTAAAACCTTTGGCATATCTTCGCTATTGGTGTATATACGAAGACCTGGTTTAGATATTCTGCGAAGACCTGTGATTACAGGCTGCATATTATCTGTGTATTTTAGTGTGATAGTGATAACGCCTTGTTTGTCATCTTCTTTCACTGTGTAGCTTTTTACATAACCTTCATCAACAAGAATTTGAGCAATAGCCTTTTTCATGTTGGATGCAGGAATGTCCACTGTTTCGTGCTTTGCCGAAGAAGCATTTCTGATTCTGGTAAGCAAGTCTGCAATTGGATCAGTGATATTCATAATTCGTGCCTCCTTATATTATTAAAAGTTTACCAGCTAGCTTTTCTGACTCCCGGGATTTGACCTTTGTAGGCCAATTCTCTAAAGCAGATACGGCAAACGCCGTATTTTCTGAGATAAGCGTGTGGTCTGCCGCAGATTTTACATCTGCTGTATGCTCTTGTTGAAAATTTAGGCTCAAGCTTTTGCTTAACCTTCATAGATGTTTTTGCCATTCTATATTTCCCCCTTAGTTAGCAAATGGAGCGCCCAAAGCCTTTAACAAAGCTTTAGCTTCTTCATCTGTCTTGGCAGTGGTAACGAAAGCAATATCCATACCACGAAGTGCGTCAATTTTATCATACTCGATTTCAGGGAAAATCAACTGCTCTTTGATACCAAAGGAGTAGTTGCCTCTGCCATCAAAAGAGTTGCCGTTTATACCGTGGAAGTCTCTTACTCTAGGAAGTGCTGCATTGAAGAGTCTGTCTACGAATTCGTACATTCTTTCACCACGCAGAGTAACTTTAACGCCGATAGGCATGCCTTCACGGAGTTTGAAGTTAGCTACTGATTTCTTAGCTTTGCAGATAATTGGCTGCTGGCCTGTGATTTTTTTGATATCGCTCACAACAGATTCGATTATCTTTGCATTTTCTTTGGCTTCTGAACAGCCGACGTTGATAACCACTTTGTTGAGCATTGGAATTTGCATTACACTTTTGTAGTTGAACTGCTTCATAAGAGCCGGAGCAACTTCATTTTTGTATAATTCATGAACGTTTGTCATTTAAGTTTCTCCCTTTCTTATAATGTAGCACCACAGTGCTTGCAAATGCGAACTTTTTTGTCGCCTTCAATTTTGTGGCCTACTCTTGTAGCCTTGCCACATTTTGAACATACTGGCATAACCTTGCAAGCATAGATAGCGCTCTCTGCGTCTACTATACCGCCTGCTTCGCCCTGGCGCTTTGGTTTAACGTGTTTTTTAACCATGTTAAGTCCTTCGACTATAACTTTGCCTTCTTTTGGGCTTACAGCAAGCACTTTGCCGGTTTCACCACGGTCTTTACCGCTGATAATTTTAACGGTATCACCGGTTTTAACATGAACATTATTCATTATAAACTCTCCTTACAGTGATTCCGGTGCAAGGCTTAATATTTTTAGGTAACCCTTGTCTCTGAGTTCTCTTGCGACTGGTCCAAAAATACGTGTGCCTTTCGGATTTTTATCATCTCTTATAATAACAGCTGCGTTCTCATCAAAACGGATATATGAGCCGTCTTCACGACGAATACCACTCTTTGAACGAACGATAACAGCTTTTACTACTTCACCTTTTTTAACAACTCCACCCGGGGTTGTCTTTTTAACGGATGCTACGATAACATCGCCGATATTTGCATATCTTCTGCGTGTACCGCCCAAAACACGAATGCACATAATCTCTTTTGCGCCTGTGTTGTCAGCAACCTTTAAATAGGTTTGCATCTGTACCATAGTACGGTCCTCCTTTTTTCAATAAGCTTATTTAGCTTTGTCTACTATCTTAACAAGTCTCCAGTTTTTATCCTTTGAAAGTGGGCGAGTTTCCATGATTTCCACACGGTCGCCTATGCCGCACTCGTTGTTCTCATCGTGAGCCTTAAACTTCACTGTGCTCTTAACGATTTTCTTGTATAAAGGGTGTTTAACTTTGTCTTCGATAGCAACAACAATTGTTTTGTCCATCTTGTCAGAAACAACTGTACCAACTCTTGTTTTTCTTAAATTGCGTTCCATTGTATTTACCTCCCCTTATTATTTAGCAAGACCGCTAAGCACTGTATTGACTCTGGCGATATCTTTTTTAACTGTTTGAATTCTCATTGGATTTTCTAACTGATTGATAGCGTGTTGAAAACGAAGGTTAAAAAGCTCCGACTTTAGGTCTTTTAATTTCTGTGTCAGTTCAGTAACTGACATATTACGAAGTTCACTTGCTTTCATACTATTCACCTACCTCATCCTTTTTAACGAACTTGCACTTGATAGGCAGCTTGTGCATAGCAAGACGCATAGCCTCTCTTGCGAGATCTTCTGTTACGCCGCCGATTTCGAACATTACTCTGCCCGGTTTGACAACGGATACCCAGTATTCCGGGCTGCCCTTGCCTGAACCCATTCGAGTTTCAGCCGGCTTTTCTGTAACCGGTTTATCCGGGAATATTTTTATCCAAACTTGACCGCCACGTTTGATATAACGTGTCATAGCAATACGAGCTGCCTCGATTTGGTTTGATGTTATCCACGCCGGCTCAAGTGCCATAAGGCCATATTCGCCGTGTGATACTGTGTTGCCACGAGTCGCCTTGCCGGTCATACGACCACGGTGAACTCTGCGGTATTTAACTCTTTT
>JAVVVT010000079.1:0-7787 GCA_036652515.1 Oscillospiraceae bacterium | reverse complement strand
GCGTATTCTGCCTTTGTCCGAGTGTCTGCCGGGCTTATTACAGCTTAGAAATGCCCTATCTGCCTGCCTTGGAATAGCGTTTATCCTTTTGGTGACCGCCGGTACTGCAACACTTATTTTTCTATATGTTCCTTTTCAAAAAATCCGCATTGCACTAAAGCATTTGGGAAGCACGTCGGCAGTGCCTGAAATACAGATAGACTCTCTTGTTAAAGACTCTTTAAAATATCAGCAATCACATCTGTTAGTTGACTTGTTAGAGGGGCGCAGCATACCGCAAAATCGTATTCCAACCCTCCCACTCACCCTGCTTTTAATCGAATGTCCCCAGCCCATTGCCGCTCGTGGAATACTCACAGAGGACTGTCCCGAAGTTTTACTGCGTCACGACCACGGTTTTGAAGTGGCGCTCATTCCGGGGCTGTCTGAATTAGAGGTGATGGAAATCTGCGGTGTATTGTCCGCCCACGCCGAATGTAGATGCTATTGCAGTGTGCCACGAAATGATAATCCCATCTTACCTAATTCCTTTGCAACCTTGCTAGAGATACAGCACTTGAGATATTGGTACCCCGGGCAACAAATTCTCTCTGAAAAACATTTTTCCCTTAGGACAGAACAGAGCAGTCTGTCTGAAAAACAACTTTCTGCCCTTATATCCGCCCTAAAAAGCGGCGAATTGGAGGAGGGACACGCCATATGGCACAATATTTTAGAGAGTATCCGCAAAGACTCTTATCGTGACCAGAGGTTTGCCTATTATCGTGTGGCGCAGTTGTTACAGGAGACCTTGGCAAGTCAAGGGCAAAAGGTGGAGCCCATTCTCAACGATACGTTTTTAAATGAGCTTGAAGACATCGCATTTCTCACCTGTGAGTTTGACAAATTCTTTGCCCTTATTTGTAAGCATAGCGTGGAGTACCGTCGACATAGGTTGAGCGATATCGCCCTTCAAGTCTCCCACAGGATTGATGTAGGCTATGAAAACCCCGATTTATCCCCTTTGAGGATTGCAGATGAAATGGGTATGAGTAGTGCCTATTTAAGCCGTCTTTTCAAGGAGAGCTTGGGGCAGTCCATAGGTGAATATATGAACAATGTGAGAATTAAAAACGCAAGTAACCTGCTTTTAACCACCGAATTATCAGTAGAGTCCATAGCTTATAAAGTAGGATTCGGAAATCCTAAATATTTTTTCGTTGTATTTAAAAATGTCACAGGCAACACTCCTCTTCAGTTTAGACAGCTACATTCAGAAGAAATATCTGAGGATTAACCCTGCCCTATAACTTAAATTTTACTGGACTTATTTTAATAATTATATTTAATGGATAGCCCTCTATCACAAGGGGGCTATCTGTTTTTATCTGTTGGGTTTTGTTTTAACATCAAGGCTCTAACACAAAAACCGACCTCCTTTTAATGGGAAGTCGGTTTATTTTTATGTGGTATAAATATTCCAATTATCGGTGTTTTTAGCCCTTTACAAAGGCTCCCTCTTTCATTATAACCTTCATATTTTCAACCGCTATCGCACGAATATTTTCTAGTGGGTTGCCCTCTATAACTAAAAGGTCTGCAAATTTGCCACTTTCAATTGTGCCTGTTATGTCCCCTACTTTCAACATCTCTGCGCCCACCCTTGTGGCGGCGACAATGGTGTCCATGGGAGATATTCCGGCTTTTTCGCAGAAAGAATACATCTCGCCTATGGCTGTTTTTCCGTAAGGTGTCAAGCTTGAGCAGAAAGAATCCGAGCCTATTGTCAGCCCAATACCCTTGGCTGCGGCTTTTCTTAAATTGGCATAGACACGGTTTAGCTCTTTTTCAGCCACTGTATCACCCGGGTATTCATCGTGTACCGCCGGCACATAAGGAGGGGCATATGTCTTGAACCACTCATTCAAAAACTGAATTGTGGGGCAAAAATAAATGTTTTTTTCTGCCATAATGTTTAGGCACTCATCGTTCAGTGTCTGTCCGTGAATTATGAGATGAACGCCTGCTTTTGCGCTGTCTAACGCTCCGCCGTAGCCCTCTGCGTGGCTCCACACGGGAATACCCACCATATTGCACTCATCTACAACCGCCTGAATTTCTTCATAGGTGTAATGTTGATCCAATTTTTGGTCCCATCTCCAAATTCCGCCGCCGGTGCTCCAGATTTTGATTGCATCTGGATTTTCACGCAGTCTTCTGCGCACAGCTTTTCTCAGCTCCCAAGGACCGTCCACACGCTCTGCCCATGGGTGAGATTCATCATTGTAAAAAGATGGAAGTTTATGGCTGTCTCCGTGTCCGCAAGTGCGAGCGAAGCCCAGCCCTGTGCCTACCACACGGGGACCTGTCATCACACCTGCCTCAATCATATTGCGGATATGCAGCCCTGAGCGACCTATTTCACCCACCGTTGTAAGTCCGCTCTCAAGGCACTCGTGCGCCTGCTGTACGGCGACTACGGTTTTTTGTATGGGGTGCTCTAAAACCCAGTCTGTGTCATCGTCAGTCAAGTTGCCTGAAAAATGCAGATGTGTGTCAATAAGACCAGGCATTATGGTTTTACCGCTGATATCATACTTTTCGTAATCTGCCCCTACCTCTTTTTTAACCCCTGCATAAACAATTTTTTTGTCCTCTATCAACACTATGGAATTTTCCACAGGAACGCCTCCATTGCCGTCGATTAGCTTTCCGCCTATAAATGCAATTTTGCTCATAAATATACTCTCCTTAATTATTTTTATAAAAACAATATATTCAGGGATATAAAGCTATTTTGCCCCGCCCTCCACAGCATTTTTTTATAAAAATAAATGCGATATAACCTTTACCTCAAAATACTATCTCAAAGTATTCAAAGGCGTTTATATCACATATTTTCCATATCATTCAAAAAAATGTCCGTGTCAATAATATAGTTTTTAGGCATTATACTACAAATATTTATCCATATCTGCTTTTATAACATAAATGGTAGTTTTGCTGTCAAAATCGGTAACTGTCTTTTTACAAAACTTGACATTTTCTACTAATTATGATATATTGTGTCGTATTATTTTATGCTATTTCCCTATGAAAACTATAAATTGGAGGTGAATTTGTTTGTTTTATATCGCATTGTGCGACGATGAGCGGAAAGACCTTGATATACTCACTGAACACCTGAAAGATTTGCCCTGGAATAAATATAAATATGAGGCAATTCCCCTTCAAAACGGAGAGGACTTAGTGGAGATGTACCGCAATGGGCGCAGGTTCCATTTAGTGATTTTAGATATGATGATGAAGCCTATGTCAGGCATCGAAACAGCGGTAAACATACGCAGATACGATGCAGATGTCCCCATTATAATCGTCACCTCAACGCCGGAATACGCCCTTGAGGGGTATAAGGTAAGCGCCTCCAGATATATCCTGAAGCCCGTGGATAAATCAAACTTTTTGCAGGAGGTGCAGCGGCTTTTGGACCGGTCATATAAGGGCAAAAACCCCTTTTACAGCTTTACTTGTGACAGCGGCGTAATCAAATTACCCCTTGATGATATCTGCTATTTTGAGTCTGATATGAGAACCATAACCCTCCACACAAAAGAAAAAGATTACTATTTTACAGGTAAAATAAAAGAAATTGCCCACGAGCTTGCCGGGCGTGATTTTGTCAGAGTTCATAAGAGCTATGTGGTAAATTTAGGCAGCGTCCACCGTATTTTTAAAGGTGATATAACTATGACAGACGGCAGAATTGTGCCTATGAGCAAAAATCGAGGCAAAGAAATACATCTTTTGCTTTTGCAATATTTAGAGAAAAGCCTATGAAAATAGAATTTTTATACCAAATTTTGGTTTTCTTGCTTCTCTCTTTAGGGGAGACTTTTATACTTCATCGCCTGCTTATAGCTTTTTTGAGCCCCAATGGGGCATTTAAACAGCACTATAAAAAGGGGCTTGGGGCATACTTTATCTTTCAAATTCTGTCATATATTTTAAGAGCTCCGCTTTTTTCCACCGCCGGGCTGTATTTTGTTTTCACTATGGCAATCTCCTACATATTTTTTGCCGACAATTTACAGATGAAGGCAACGGTTTGCGCTATATTTGTAATACTTAATTACGCTTGCAAGGTATTGAGCGCCACCCTCATTATGTATGCTTTTAAGCGCACAATGCCCAATTTACCCACGGATATGGTGCTGGGCGCCCCCGAGCAGATAACCGCCTGTCTCCTATTTTATTTTTCAATACTGATGATTATTGAACTGCGAAAATTGCGAATACAAAAGCATAATACGGCGTACACAATTATCGCTTATATTATGCCTATCGGGATAATGTTCATTGTGATAAATATGTTTTACCACATCAACAACAAGTCTGTCGCCCATATATATTTAGATGCTTCCGGACTGTTATTTTGCAGCGCACTTGCGCTTTTTTACCTCCTTGACAAATCGGTGGTCATTGACCAAACTCAGGAGCAGAACCTTATTGGTATGCAGCTTCTCGCCACTCAAGAGAAATATTATGAGCACCTGTCAAGCTTTCAAAAAGAAATGCAGAGCATACGCCACGATATAAAAAATCACACTCTGTGCGCTATTTCTATGCTGGAAATCGGGCAGTTTGCTCAGGCAGAGGAATATCTCCGTGAGTTATATAACCGCACCGCAAAGATGAAATCTCCCCTTCACTGCGGCAATAATGTAATCGATATTGTGCTCAACCACAGCATAACAAATATGGACGCTATGAATATAGAGCACAATATAAATGTGATTGTGCCACCAAGTTTAGACCCCATTGATAAGTTGGATTTATGCGTACTTTTCGGGAATTTGTTAGATAATTCCATAGAAGCCTGCGGCAGAATATCTGCGCCCGAGGCAAAAAAAATATATAAACATAAGCGCCGGCGTGAGAAAAAGCTATCTGATTATAAATATATCAAACACTTTTGACGGGCAGACAAATTTAGAAAATCACATATATCAAACAATAAAAACCGGCGAGGGTCACCACGGGATAGGACTTTCCAATGTCCGCCGTGTTGTGGAAAAATATAACGGAGAAATTTTATTTGAAGATAAAGATAATGTTTTCACCGTGTCCGCTATGCTTGCCCTTGAGGGCTGAAATGGGTAGCACGGTGAATTTTAAGTCCGCCCTGCTAAATTTTAAGGTATTTTTATCTTGACATTGTATAACTTTTATTATATAATACTATCACATCAGTTATACAGTATTTGGGGGCATAGCTCATCTGGTAGAGCGCTTGAATGGCATTCAAGAGGTGGTCGGTTCGAGTCCGATTGTCTCCACCAAAAAAGAAAAGGACTTTTGCAGATAACAATTCTGTAAAAGTCTTTTTTATTGCGCTTATTTTAGATACTACACAATGTTGATAAGAATTGGCTCTATAATAACTATTATGTAAACAACTAATATCACCTGCAAAAGCAAGAAAAGCAACACTCAATTGTGCTGCTTTTCCTGCCTTTTTCTAAATTAATAATTCACTGTTTTTAGTTACTCTTTTTCTGCTGCTAACCTTGCGTTTTGCTCTTCTACTAACTGCTCATAGGTTTTGTCAATATATCGGGCAGCATCTTTTTCTGTTCCATTAACGTAATAACTGCACAATTTATCATTTTTATAAATAGTTTCTCCGAAATAATCTATTCCCACAGTTGCTTTTGTTAAATGATACATATAGTTATTTGATAGAAGTACAATATATCCGCCAATTTTTTTATCATATCTTCCCACGCTTATTTGTGGCATATCTACCTTATCAGCCCATATATAATAACCTTCATTTTCAGGGCATACTATTACATAGCACATACTCAGTCCCCAATCATATATACAGGTACGTCCTTCCCATATAATGCCCATATCTTCTTTGGTCATCTTTTTATTGATACCAAGCTGTCCGTCCTCCATACTTTTTTCCATTTGAACCGCAAATTTTAAGTCATTTATTTTTGGAGCTGTAAATCCAAGGTCCACTCCTTCTACTTTAGTAATTTCTTCTACTGTGAAATTTCCTTTTGTTTGAATAAAATATTCAGTTGCAAAATGTTTTACAGTGCCATTGATTGTTAAAACTGCCTCATTATCCGAATATACCGCAAAAGTATCAAAATTTCCATTAAATTCACCTGTAATACCCGATGCAATGTCCACTCTTTTGATATCTCCATTAATTAATATATTACTGCCGTTTGGTCCTCCGGTGGATTTACCTTTTGTTCTAAAATACTCAGTTGTACAATTATCCATTTTTACATTTGCAATACTTTTTATATATACTTTTTCTACCATACATTCCTTTAGCACGATGTCATAGCCCGGGGTGTCTACCGCTGTCATAAGCATTGGAAAAGTGCAATTATCAAATTCTATTTGACCGCCGATATAATCTAAAAGCATATCATATGGGAATATACAGTTAACAAATTTTACTTTTCCGCTCACTCCATCACTAAACTTTAAAGTATTAATTGTCGCATTTCTAATCTCAATATCCCCTTTTTTCACATCAAGCTGATTAAAAAACTTTTCTGTTGCTGTTTTTAGTGATTTGTCGACATCAAAAAACTGAACGAAAGCGTCTGCACTTCCATATTTTTCACCGTCCATTTTTACTTGTACTTTATCCACTACTGAACAGCCCGAAAGAGCTATTATTAAAAATAGTGATGCAATTATTACTGTGATTTTTTTCATTGTAAATCTCCTTTTAATTTAAAAAAAACATAAAGTAATCACAACGAAAACATATAAGGAATTTCTCCTTTACAATTTTGTGTAATTACTTTATGTCTCAATGTTATCACATAAAATATCCAAAGTCAAATAAAACTGTGCACTTTGCTACTTTTTGTGATTTTGTGACTACTATCTATTGCTGTCATTAATTTTTAAATGCCCTATTCTTGATATTTTATGTATTATTTCCCTATACATCACTCCGCATCAAAAAACGGCTTTGCAATCGTTAGCCATTCGTCGGGCAGATATACCGCCAAATAGCCGTGGTTATATCCTTTTGCCTCATATATTGTGCAACCGGGGACAAGCTCGCAAAATTTCTGTGCCGATTTTTTGACGCATTTCATCTCTTTTTCTCCGTACCAATACTGCACCTGCGCCGTGGTATCTTTAAGGCTCTCCTTTAAAGAATACCCTATCATATATGTATTGTACATACTAATTAAAGTTTTTAGGGGTGTCAAGGGCATATCCTGTATATAGAGCTCCTTTATGTCACTGCTGAAAAGCATCTTTTTGGGAACCATCATAGGCATAGCCGCAAGCTGCCAGCGACAAGATTTTTCGCTGAACATAAATCTGCCCAAAAGCTTAACCGTAGCTATGCAAAACTTCCCCATAAGGGGCTGTGGATAGCAAATACTGCCGTCAATAATGGCTTTTTGTGTTAAATCAGCCCTTTTTGAAAGCATATCAATCACGATTTGACCCCCCAGCGAAACTCCGCCCAGAGCAAAAAGATGTCCGCCGCAATTGAGGTCGATATACTCTAAAAGCTTGTCCGCCTGATTTTCCGTAGAGGTGTATTCTGTGCCATATTCTTCACCATGCCCGTCTAAGGTGGGGAGAATAACGTGATAGTCTTGACTGAGGGCTTCTGCCTGTCGCTTAAAATTCCACCAAGCATTTCCTCCCCCGTGAATGAGCATTATATGGGGATTTTCACTGTTGCCAAATTCTCTGAATTTCATAAATCTCCTCTTAAAATTTCAGTTGATTGAAATTATTTGATTTTG
>JAVVVT010000078.1:0-7862 GCA_036652515.1 Oscillospiraceae bacterium | reverse complement strand
TTTTTATTAACACTTTTAATTAGACTGTCCCAATTATCTATCACCATAGCATCTCTCTTTCTTGAGCCATATCAACAAAAATGTATTAATAAACAACGGTGTCTACCCAAATGCCTACTGCCGCAATAACAACGGCTACAGCAAAAACAATTTTAAAAGCATTTAGCTTTAGCCATTGTCTAAAATTTATATGCCCTTCACTATCGATAGTGGATATATTTTTTTCAGCATTTGTGAGCCTACCTTTTATTGAGCCAATCTCATGACCAACTTCAGTTCTCAAGTTATTTACTTGTTGCCCAACATTATCAATTTTGTTTTCCATTTTATTGTTAGTTTCTTTTAAAGCATCAATTGCTTCCGGCAAACGAGATAAACTTTCAAGTGATATTGAAATACGCTCTAACATAATACCTGTGCTCTTGTCTACATTTGTCAGTCTGTCGTCCAACTCTTCCGTTCTTTCTTCAAGTTTTTCAATACGATGATGATGGTCTGTGTGGTACTGGCAACCATTTTCCGCCATAATATGTTCCTCCTTTAATATTTTTAGTTGCCAATAGGCAAAATAAATTCCCTCAATTACAAGTGTAAGAGGGAAGTGCTATACTACGCAATAACCCTATTTCTTTTGCTCAAGTTTTCTCTGCACGGGCTTCACGACAGTTTCAAATGTACCAACAGATGCGGCTACAACTGCAAGAACATTAAATAACGCCATTACAACACCTTGCGCTGAAAAGTCTTTTAAGAACACGAGCTGTACTACCATCTGTCCGACAAAAGCGGCGGCAAGAGAAATCCACTTTGGGTCAAGATTAACATAATACTTAACTACCTGTGTAACCAGTGTCACAAACGCCACCATACCTGTAAATGTGCCTAAAAATTCAACTGTAAAAAATTCATTCATATTAAAATCCTACTTTCTTTATTTGATTTATAATTTAACAAGGAATATACAATCCTTGTTTATTTTATCTGGAATAATTTCCAAGTTTACTTATCTATTTTCGCAAGAGAGAAATCTATCACTGCGTTAGCAATTTTGTCTTCATCCTTATTGGCTATTTTTTTATAAATCTCAAGTGCCTCCTTGGGATCTATATCTTTAAAACTTTTTGTCATAGTATTTAAAGCCTCAATGATCTCACCCATTTGCTCTAAAGTCTTTTCCATATCTTCAGTGGCTGCATCTAACCTTTGCTTTTGTGCAGATAAACTCTCTTGTTTACGCCACTCAATTACATCATTAACAAGAACAGTTAAATCGTTTATTATATCTGTGGGTATTTTATTATTTTCAGAGAAATGAAAACAATTGAATAAATAATTATAATAGAGAAAGGACTGATTCCGATGAATTGCTGATATGTACACATTAACTTATTTTAAATCAAATAAATTGATTGGGGTGGGGATATATAACATGAACGAAAATAAACAAACATTATCAAACTTTACAAAGAAAAAACACGAATGGATATATCCCGTCCTCTATGCTCTGTACTATTACATATTGCCGGTGGCTGTTGGGACAAAGCCAGAATATCAAGGTATATATGCCTTCCTTGCTATTTCAGTAATCTATATTTCAATAGAAATAGTTTCAAACAGGATAAAAAGAAAAATAGATGAAAATTTTTCAAAAAAAGATTTTGTAAACAAAGATAACATACGCATGTTGCTTAATAAATATATACAATTGCATTGTATTATAGTATTTATCCTTTTAATTTATGTTATTATGATACAAGTATATTTTTTGGTGGATAATAGCTTTATAAGATTAGTTCAACAACAGTTTTATGGAAAAAATGCTTATTTAGAAGTATGGCTACTGGCTTCGTGTATATTAGATATATATGACGCTATAAAGATTAGTCGAGACTTTTTTTAGCTTTTGCACAAGTTGAGCATTTTGGATAGCAAATAAACAACATTTCATCACCTCGTGAATATAATATATTAAACAGATAGGAATTACAATATGGGAAGTGTAAAATTTCCGGCAAATCCTTGTGTATTATATCAGATGTGGGTTGTAAACACCGCCTTTGAGGTACGTCTTAAAAGTGACGGTTGCTCTAAGCGGGAAACCCGGCATCTCTATAAAAGACACACAGGGGATACTGACAGATTTTCTGTTTGTATCAAAAGGCACCTGCAAAAAACAGGGGCAAACAAAAAATGAGGGCTAACTTTACACAACCTGTGCCGCCGCAGATACTGACGGTAGACATTCGGCTAAAAGTGTACAACTAAGCCCTCTTTTTTGCGCCCGTGAGATTGAATGAGTGGGCAAAAATGTGGTATAATACTCAAAAGTAATTATAGATAGCATTGTACTGACGCACAATGAATTTTCATTATCGTTCAAGGCATAAAAGCGTATATAATATATTTTAATTTTAGGGGGCGACGAGATTGCGTAAAAAGGTTCTTTTAATTTATAACCCAAAGGCGGGAAAGACCGGTGCGGTGCAAAATTTATCAAAGGTTATCCAGCTTTTGACAGAGGAAAATTGTGAGGTGACAGTCTACCCCATTGTTCCAGATTTAGACGCTGAGGATATTTTGGAACAGGTGGGCGAGAATTTTGAGTATGTGGTGTGTTGCGGTGGAGACGGCACTTTAAATCACGCCATAAATGGGCTTATGGAGATGAAAAAACCACCCCTGTTAGGGTACATTCCCTCGGGCTCTACCAATGATTTTGCCATTTCGGTGGGGATAAAAGAGTCCTTATATGAGAACTGCCGTGCCATAGCTGTGGCAAAACCTTTCTATTATGACATAGGTAAATTTGGTGAGGTGTATTTTAATTACATTGCCGCTTTTGGCGCTTTTACTGAAGTTTCTTACTCCACCTCCCAAACTCAAAAAAATTATTTAGGGCATATGGCGTACATCATAGAGGGTATGCGCCACCTGCCAATCGGCAAGTCATACACCCTAAAGGCGAAAGCCCAGGGGAAAGAATGTGAGGGCAACTTTATTTACGGCTCGGTTTCCAACACCACCAGCGTGGGCGGAATGAGTATTAACAAACAGGACTACGTCTGTATGGACGACGGACTTTTTGAGGTGCTTCTCATAAGAGAGCCTAAAAATGTTATTGAAACTCAAAATATCATTGCGGCAATATTACTGCAAAACTTTGACAGCCCATTTATAGAATATTTTCAGACAGATAAAATCAGCTTTGAATTTAGCGACAACGTGCCTTGGACCCTGGACGGGGAGTATGGCGGCGAGGGGACAAAAGCCCAAATATCCGTGGTGAACAAGGCGATAGGGCTGCTAAAATAGAGCTTTTTAAATCGGTTTGCTTCAAGGACATATGCAAATGCTCCTAATTGTACAGTTGGGAGCATTTTTTTTGTACAATATGCGGAAGTTACTATATAGGGGATAAATTTGCTTGTAAAGCACTATATGTAGAAGTATAATGGGGACATCGCTAAAAAAATGAAGAATGAGGTAGAGAATGAAAAAAATTACGGTTATCAAGCGAAACGGAAATCAGGTGGAGTTTGACGGCGTTAAGATAGAGCAAGCCATATTAAAAGCTATGAAATATGGCAGCGGAAATATTGACGAGGAGCTGGCAAAAAGGATAAGCGAGGGGTTTTGTGATGACAAACTCATCGTTTCAATCAAGGAGATTGAGGACTATGTGTACAAGGCGCTGGTTGACGCAGGGGACAAGCTCACGGCAAAATGCTATGAGGCTTACCGTGCGGTGAGAGAGTACCAAAGACAGAAAAACACCATAGATAACAAGGTATTGGGGCTGATAAACGGCAACAATATAGAGTCTTTACACTCAAATTCCAATAAAGATGCCTCCCTTATTTCTACCCAAAGAGATTTGGTGGCAGAGGAGGTATCTAAGGATATAGCCTTGAGAATGATGTTGCCCCCTCATTTGGCACAGGCGCATAAGGACGGGCTGATATATATTCACGATTTAGGTCATTACTTAAATCCGTCCTTTAACTGCTGTCTTGTAAATTTAGATGATATGCTTCAGAATGGTACAGTGATAAACGGTAAGTTGGAAAAGCCTCATAGCTTTAGGACGGCTTGCACCATAGCTACCCAGATAATCGCACAGGTTGCATCAGGTCAATTTGGGGGACAGACAATAACCCTCTCCCATTTAGCGCCTTTTGTGAGGATATCAAAGAATAAGTTTTTAAAAGACACAAGGCGAGAGTGGAATAGTATGGGCTTTTCTTACACAGAGGAGCAACTGAGCAAGGCGGTTGACGAGAAGTTAAAGGAAGAGGTTCGTGGAGGAATACAAACTTTTCAGTATCAGATAAACACCTTGCAGACCTCTAACGGGCAAGCGCCCTTCCTTTCGGTATTTATGTATATAAACGAATACCCGGAATATGAACAGGAAACTGTTATGCTCATAAAAGAGATGTTAGAGCAGCGTATTCAAGGTATGAAAAATGAGGTGGGGGCGTGGATAACACCGGCTTTCCCAAAACTGCTTTATGTGACAGATGAAAATAATATCCGAGTGGACAGTGAATATTACTGGCTGACACAATTGGCATCGGTCTGTGTTTCAAAACGTATGATGCCAGACTTTATCAGCGCAAAGCATATGCGTGCAAATTACGAGGGCAATGTGTTTGGCTGTATGGGTTGCCGTGCGTGGCTCTCCCCCTACAAGGGCGAGGTGAACAATATACGGGGCGAATACAAGTGGTATGGCAGATTTAATATGGGGCTTACCTCGCTGAATTTAGCCGATGTGGGCTTGTCCGCAGGTGGAGATGAGAAAAAATTCTGGAGCATTTTAGAGGATAGACTTGAATTGTGTCACGAGAGCCTTATGCTGAGATACGACAAGCTAAAAGATGTAAACAGCGATGTATCTCCCATACACTGGCAGTACGGCGCAATCGCAAGACTTGGCAAACATCAGCCGATTTTCCCCTTGTTACAGGACGGATATGCCACGATTACGCTGGGATATATAGGTCTGTATGAGTGCGTTATGGCGCTTATAGGAAAAAGCCACACAAGCCCTGAAGGTGAAAAACTTGCGCTTTCCATAATGAATTATCTAAAAGCAAAAATCGTAAAATGGAAAGAGGAGACAGGTTTGGGTTTTGCTCTTTACGGCACACCCAGCGAGAGCTTGACGGAGTATTTTGCTCATACATTACAGCATAGGTTCGGCGTTATAAAGGGGATAACAGACAGAAATTATCTCACAAACTCATATCACGTTTTTGTACAGGAGGAGATAAACGCCTTTGATAAATTAAAATTCGAGGCACAGTTTCACCCTATTTCATCAGGTGGCGCAATAAGCTATGTGGAGCTGCCAAACTTGGCGGCAAATCCCGAGGTTATCCTCACATTGATAAAATATATGTACGAGAATGTGCAGTACGCCGAGATGAACACCAAATTAGATTTTTGTATGGAATGTGGCTATGAGGGGGAGATACTGTGTGATGATAACTTAGAATGGTATTGTCCCAACTGTGGCAACCGTGACCGTGACAGAATGAATGTGGTTAGGCGCACCTGTGGGTATCTGGGAGAAAATTTTTGGAATGAGGGAAGAACACAGGAGATAAAAGAAAGAGTTATGCACCTGTAAATTTTTTCTATAACATTTCAAAAAGCATTGACAAAATTTAAAGTATTGCAGAGCAAGCCCACTATCAAAGGTGAGAAATAGGTGGATTACAGCGTAAATTTAAGATATAATAAGTGTGGCAAGCATACAGGCGCAGGCGACGGGGAAAGCTTTAGCTTGGTGTAAATTTAAGATATAATAAGTGTGGCAGACCATTAAAATATGGGGGAAACTCAATGAAATATGCTCAAATGAGGCAATTTGACGTGGCTAATGGGGTGGGAATACGGAGCAGTTTATTTGTCAGCGGCTGTCATTTTCACTGTGAAAACTGCTTCAATGAAGAATACTGGCGCTTTGATTATGGACAGGAATATGACAAGGCGGCTATGGATAGGTTTATCTCTTATGGAGAAGATGAAAACGTCACGGGGTATTCAATTTTAGGGGGCGAGCCTATGGATCAATTAGAGGACGACAGTCTCCTCCTCACCTTGAAAAAAATCAAGGAGCAAAACGGGAAATCCGTTTGGCTGTGGACGGGCTTTACCTTTGAAACTCTCAGCGAAAAGCAGAGGGAGCTGCTGAACTATATTGACGTTTTGGTGGACGGACAGTTTGTACAGGAGAAGAAAAACTTGACGCTTTTGTTCCGTGGCAGTGAAAATCAAAGAATAATCGACGTGCAACGCACGCTTAAACAGGGTAAAATAATCCCTTGGGAGAAAAGTAATGGATATTAAAATAAAGTATTTGTCAGATGAAATGGAAAAAATAGCCCCTATTTCACAGGGGGACTGGATAGATTTGCGAGCGGCGCAGACCATAGAAATAAAGCGAGGGGAGTTCAAACTTATCCCACTGGGCATAGCTATGGAACTGCCAAAGGGGTATGAGGCACACGTTCTCCCACGCTCCTCCACGTTTAAAAATTTTGGAGTTATACAGACAAACAGCTGCGGTGTAATCGATAATAGCTACTGCGGAGACAGCGACCAGTGGTTTTTCCCGGCGCTTGCTGTGAGGGACACCATAATTCATCTTAACGATAGAATTTGCCAGTTTAGAATAGAAAAAATTCAGCCACATATAGAATTTATCGAGGTGGAAACCTTAGGCAACTTAGATAGAGGCGGACACGGCTCAACGGGTGTGAGGTAGGGTATTAAAACAATACCTTGCCACGGCTCAACGGGTGTGAGGTAGGCATTAAAATCCACACCTCAATAGGGCGAATATAGCGCAAGGGACGGACATTTTAAAAAAGATGCCCGTCCTTTATTCTTTGAAAACATATTACAGCCAACTGTTATAAAGTAATGTAAAAGGCGAATATCCCATTATAAGATTTTGACGCCCTCCTTACTTTATTACAAGTTTTCATTATTTTTTTAAGTGTCATTGACAAAAAGACTTTAAAATGTTATTATGAAAACGAATTAAATATAGTTTTTACCGATGTAATGGTGGTAGGTTGGCCGCAGAAATGCGGAATGGCATTTGTACAAACGAAACATTTTAAGCGCTTACAGCTCTCGCTGTTTGCTTTTTGTGCGTCGTTTCATCATTATTGATAGAAAGTACCTGCAATGCGCTTTTGGTGTGTTGCATTTTTTTTGCAAAATTTAACTCCATTTTACATTTTAAGCGGCTTTTGAGAGGAAAAATTATTTTATGAGCAAGACAAAAGATTTGACACAAGGCAATCCCGGCAAGGTGTTGCTGGCGTTTTCCTTGCCAATATTGCTGGGAAATTTATTGCAGCAATTATACTCCACGGTAGACTCCATCGTGGTGGGAAGATTTGTGGGAGCATACGCTTTAGGCGCTGTGGGCACGGCTTTCCCTGTGACATTTATGGTCACGGCGGTGGCGTTTGGGCTTTCAAACGGCGCTGCGGTCATTGTGGGACAGAGCTTCGGCTCCGGAAAAAAAGAGAGAATAAAAAGAATAATCACCATCTGTGTCTGGTACGCTGTGGCGGTATCACTGCTTTTAAGCGTGATTTGTTATCTGCTCTCGCCATTTTTATTAAAGATTATAAATGCCTCACCGGAAATTTATGACGATGCCTTGACGTATTTGAGGGTGTATTTTGTGGGGCTTATTTTCACCTTCACCTACAATATGATATCTTCGATTTTCCGTGCTTTGGTAGACAGCAAAACCCCGTTGATATTTTTAGGCGTGGCGTCCGTTGTAAATATAGTGCTGGACTTGTTCTTCGTTTTGCAGTTCGGCTGGGGGG
>JAVVVT010000077.1:0-7909 GCA_036652515.1 Oscillospiraceae bacterium | reverse complement strand
TGTTCACCGTGTTCAGCGTGTGCCGGACACCGAGACCCAAGGGCGCATACACACTTCTACTGTCACTGTTGCAGTTATGCTTGAAGTGGACGATGTGGAAATTGAGCTAAAGCCTCAAGATTTAAAAATCGACACTTTCCGCTCCTCTGGAGCCGGCGGTCAGCATATAAACAAGACCTCCTCGGCAATCCGTGTAACCCACCTTCCCACGGGGCTCGTGGTGGAGTGCCAAGACGAGAGAAGCCAGCACAAGAACAAGGATAAAGCCCTTAAAGTTTTGCGCTCACGGCTGTATGATATGGAAAAAGCGAAGAGCGATGCCGAAGTGGCACAGACAAGAAAAAGTCAGGTTGGCACAGGGGACAGAAGTGAGAGAATACGCACTTATAACTACCCACAGGGTCGCTTGACAGACCATAGAATAGGTCTTACACTTTACAGATTAGACCAGATATTAAACGGTGATTTAGACGAGGTCATCGACAGCATTATAACTGCCGACCAAGCGGAAAAACTCAAAGCAAATTCGGAGGAATAATTTTGGAAACCAAAGTATTGAAATCGTCACAGGACAGCATAAATGAAGCTTGTAAGCTCTTGAGCCAAGGTCAGGTGGTGGCAATCCCCACCGAGACGGTATATGGCTTGTTTGCCGATGCCACCAGCGCAAAAGCTTGTGAGGGCATTTTTGCCGCCAAGGACAGACCACAGGACAATCCCCTTATCGTTCATGTGAGCGATTATGATATGCTCCATAAAGTGGCGCTCACGGTGAGCGAAGATGCAATGAAATTGGCGGAGGCTTTTTGGCCCGGCCCCTTGACAATGATACTGAAAAAAACCTCGCTTATCCCTGATGATGTGAGCGCAGGACTTGACACCGCAGGCATAAGAATGCCAAGCAACCCCGTGGTTTTGGAGATTATATCCAAGACCGGTTTGCCTTTGGCAGGTCCCTCAGCCAATAGAAGCGGCAGACCCAGCCCAACCAATGCCCAGGACGTGTTTTTTGATATGGAGGGGAGAATACCCCTTATCTTAGACGGAGGAAATTGCGATATAGGCGTTGAGTCCACCGTGGTGTCTATGACGGAGGAAACCCCTATTATATTCCGCCCGGGATTTGTCACACAAAAGCAAATTGAGAAGGTTTTGCAGAAACCCGTGTTGCTCTCCAAAGGCATTTCAGAGGAGCTGCCGGCAGATGAAAAGGTGCTTTCTCCGGGGCTCAAGCATAAACATTATGCCCCAAAAGCCCAGGTGACTATTATCAGCGGAGATTTTGCAAAATACAAAGAGAAGATTGAAAAAGACGGGGCGGTCGCCCTGTGTTTTGATGAATATAAAGATAGATTAAATGTAACTTGCGTTTGTTATGGCAGCGAAAAAAACAGCGCTCAACAGGCGGTGGAGTTATTTACAGCACTGCGCCATTTAGATGAAATCGGGGCAAAAACCGTCTATGCTATGATGCCCCCTCTTGAGGGCGTCGGGCTGGCGGTATACAACAGATTGCTCCGTGCTGCGGCGTTTAGGGTGGTGAACCTATGAGCGAAAAAGGTAAAATAGTTGCCATTACAGGGCAGAGCGGCTGCGGAAAATCTACCTTGTCCGGTCTTTTTTCTCTCAAAGGGTATACGGTAATCGATTGTGATAAGGTGGCAAAAAGTGTCCACAATATAGAAGAGTGTAAAGATAAGCTTGCAGAGTTTTTCGGTGGGGATATAATAGTAGAGGGTAAAATCGACACCGCTTTATTGTCTCAAAAAGCCTTTGCAGATGAAAAATCACTCCAAGGCTTGACGGATATAACCCACCCATTTATAATCAGTGAGATATTGGCAAAATCCCAAGGTGCGTTTGAGCGAGGGGAAAAATTGGTTTTCGTTGACGGGGCGGTGATAATAGGTCACGATTTTGAAAAGTATTGCGATAAATTCATCGTGGTGGTCGCCTCCTTTGAAAAGCAGTGTGAGAGGCTGATAAAAAGAGATTCATTGACCATTGAGCAGGTTAAAAACAGGATTTCACGGCAGACTACATATTCTGAAATGCTTAAAAAAGCAGATTATGTTATAAATAATAACACCACGCCTACGGGGTTGATAGTTCAAGGAGAATTTGTCTTGAAACAACTTTTGTCGGTGTGACTTGAGGGGGAAAAAATATTAAAAATATACGCAGACTTCTTCTCATAGCTATTGTGGTTTCCTTGTCTGTCTTTATTTTTTACAGCCTGAAAGGGCAAAAAAAAGAAATATTGAAGGCGACCTATCCCATTAAATATGAGGAATATGTCACAAAGTATGCCGAAGAATTTGATATTGATGAATATTTATTATATGCCTTTATCAAAACAGAGAGCAGCTTTAACCCCAAAGCATCTTCCAAAGCGGGAGCGATTGGGCTCACACAAATCACCGAGGAGACCTTTGCTTGGATAAAATTGAAGCTTTGTCCGAAAGAAGAGTTGAAATTCCAGGATTTATATCAGCCGGAGACCTCCATACGTTTCGGAGCTTACTATATATCACGCAGTCTTGAAAGATATTCGGGCAGCGTTGAGACTGCCGCCGCAGCATATCACAGTGGCTGGGGGCTGGTGGACAAATTGTTAATTGAGCAGGATTCACAGGTGCTGACCCAATTTCCCTATGAGCAGATGAACAATTACGTCCATAAAATCAACAAAGCCTATAAGAATTATCAGGAAATATATCAAAACAAAGAAGGAGTATGAAAATGGAAAAATTATCAAAGGGCAGAGAATTGGAAGAAAAACTCACTTATTCCGCAAAGCATATCGCCACAAAAGACAACAAGTTAGTGGCAAAGAGCTATGAATTTTGCGAGGGCTACAAAGACTTTCTAACAGCGAGCAAGACTGAAAGAGAGGCGGCAGCCAATATAATCGACCTTGCAAAGTCAAACGGTTATGTTGAATTTTGTCCTAAATGCACATTTAAAGCAGGGGATAAAGTCTTTGTAAACAACAGAGGCAAATCGGTTATTCTCTCCACAATAGGCAAGAAAACAGTTGATTTCGGCACACGCATAGTCGCCAGCCACATCGACGTTCCACGCCTTGATTTAAAGCCAAACCCACTGTACGAAAGCAATGAGATAGGCTATTTCAAGACTCACTATTACGGCGGAGTAAAACGCTATCAGTGGGCGGCATTGCCTCTTGCAATCCACGGAGTAGTCATCACCACAAAAGGTGAAAAAGTTGAAATAAATATAGGCGAAGACCCCACAGACCCTGTTTTCGTAATCACAGACCTTCTGCCACACCTTGCAAAAGACCAGGCAGAGAGAAAGATGCGTGATGTGTTAAAGGGAGAAGAGATGAACATTGTCATCTCATGCTTGCCTTATCAAGACGAAGAGGTCAAAGAGGCTGTCAAGCTCACAGCTCTTGTGTACTTGAATGAAAAGTATGGCATCACCGAAAGAGACTTCATCAACGCAGAGTTAGAAGTAGTCCCAGCCGGCGGAGCTCGTGATGTTGGATTTGACAAGGGCATAGTTGGCTCTTACGGTCAAGATGACAGAGTGTGCGCTTACACTTCACTCATGGCTGAAATTGAGACAAAAGACCCTACATACACAACAGTCTCTGTCTTTGCAGACAAAGAAGAGGTTGGTTCAGACGGACCGACAGGTATGCACTCAGACTTTCTTGAGCATTTCATCACCTACCTCTCACAGATGCAGCAGGTCAATCATCTCACAGCATTGAGAAATTCAAAGTGCTTGTCCGCTGACGTAAACGCTGCTTTTGACCCCACATTCCCAGATGTTATGGAGGCGAGAAACTCTTGCTACTTAAACCGTGGCGTGGTCATTACAAAATACACAGGTTCAGCAGGCAAGAGCGGCACAAATGACTGCGGCGCAGAGTTTGTGGCTGAAATCACAAATATGTTGGACGATAAGGGTATTTTCTGGCAGACAGGCGAATTGGGTCACGTTGACCAAGGCGGCGGCGGCACAGTTGCAAAGTTTGTTTCACAGAAAAATATTGACACAGTTGACATAGGAGTGCCTATTCTCTCAATGCACGCCCCCTTCGAATTGGCTGCAAAACTTGATATTTACACAACCTATCAGGCGTTTGTCGCATTTTTGGATAGATAATAACTAATATATTCAATATTAGTTATGCACCATAGACTATAAAGTGTTCAGTTTGTGCATGAATTTGTTGAAAATTTAACAAAAAACGCATATTTTGAAAAAAGTGTGCGAAAGCTATTGCTAAATTGTTAATAATTATATATAATTTATAGGCATTGAATTTTATAGACAATAAGTAGGAGGAAATAACTTTGGATTTAATGATTATCGCATTATTAGGCGCAGTTGTTGCTCTTGGTTATGCCGCATATTTAGCCAAAAAGGTTACCAAGTATTCAGAAGGTACCGAAGAGATGGTCACAATTGCAGCAGCAATCAGAGAAGGCGCAAATACTTATCTTAAAAGACAGTATAAAACTGTCGGAATGTTCTTTGGCGCAATGTTCGTAATTCTTATGGCGTTCAGCTTTTTAGGTTTTATGGATTATATGCTCCCAATCGCTTTTGTAACAGGCGGTGTTTTCTCAGCTTTGGCTGGATTTTTGGGTATGAAGATAGCAACATCTTCTAACGCAAGAACAGCTTGGGCAGCAAAAGACAGCCTTAACGCAGGCTTGAAGGTCGCTTTCTCAGCAGGTTCGGTTATGGGATTTGTTGTAGTTGGCTTAGGTCTTCTTGACCTTACAATTTGGTACTATGTACTGATGGCACGCTTTGGAGGAGACCTTCAGATGGTGGCTTCCTCACTGCTCACATTCGGTATGGGTGCCTCTTCAATGGCATTGTTCGCTCGTGTAGGCGGCGGTATCTTCACAAAGGCAGCTGACGTTGGTGCTGACCTTGTGGGTAAAGTTGAAGCCGGAATACCTGAAGATGACCCTCGTAACCCCGCTGTTATCGCTGATAACGTGGGCGATAACGTAGGCGACGTGGCAGGTATGGGCGCTGACCTTTATGAGTCCTATTTTGGCGCTCGTGTTTCCGCTGTTGCTTTGGCAGTGTCAGCAGGCTACGGCTTGGCTGGTATGCAGTTGCCAATGGTTCTTGCGGCAATCGGCGTATTCGCTTCAATCATCGGTTCATTCTTTGTTAAAACAGGGGAGAGCACCGATCAGAAGAGCTTGCTCAGCGCTTTGAGAAAAGGCACATATATCTCATCGATACTTGTGGTTATCGGCGCTTTCGCACTTACAAAATATCTATTGCCTGAGGCTTGGCTTGGCATTTTCGGAGCGATTATGTCCGGACTTATCGCAGGTAACGCAATCGGTTACTTTACAGAGTATTACACATCAGACACCTATAAGCCAACTCGTGAGTTAGCAGCCACAGGCGAGACCGGCGCTGCCACAGTAATTATCGGCGGTCTTTCACTGGGTATGCTCTCAACTTTCGCTCCTGTTATAATCATAGGTGTTTCAATAATGGCATCATATGTATTTGCAGGCGGTATGGCAGATTTCGCAAAAGGTCTTTATGGCGTAGGCGTTTCTGCTGTTGGTATGCTCTCAACTTTAGGTATCACACTTGCCACAGATGCTTATGGTCCGGTTGCGGATAACGCAGGCGGTATCGCTGAAATGGCTGGTCTTGGTGAAGAGGTTCGTGAGAGAACCGATGCTCTTGACTCTCTTGGCAACACAACAGCTGCCACAGGTAAAGGTTTTGCTATCGGCTCCGCAGCTTTGACAGCACTTGCTTTGGTTGTTGCTTTCGTACAGGAAGTCAATGTTATCGATCCAACTTATGTTCTTAATCTTTCCATCACCAACCCAACAGTTTTAATCGGCTTGTTGGTAGGTTGTATGCTTCCTTTCTTGTTCTCAGCTTTCACAATGCAGGCTGTGGGCAGATCAGCACAATCAATTGTTGTTGAAGTAAGAAGACAGTTCAGAGAGATTGCAGGTCTTATGGAGGGCACAGGTAAACCTGACTATGCCGCTTGCGTAGACCTTTGCACAAAAGCTGCTCTTAAAGAGATGGTTGTACCGGCTGTTATCGCAGTTGTGGCACCTATTGCAGTTGGTATATTGCTGGGCGTAGACGGTGTTGCCGGTATGCTGGCAGGCGCCACAATGGCAGGATTTGTACTTGCTGTTATGATGTCAAACGCCGGCGGCGCTTGGGACAATGCCAAAAAGCATATTGAAGCTAATGGCGGCAAAGGTTCAGACCTTCACAAAGCTGCTGTTGTAGGCGACACTGTGGGTGACCCTTTCAAGGACACATCAGGACCGGCTATCAATATTCTTATTAAATTGCTCTCAACCGTAGCTATCGTATTTGCGGCTGTTATCATTAAATTCTCTATTTTCTAATAGTTTTTAACGCTTGTAAATAGAATAGTAAAAAGCCCTTTGGAAATTCCAAAGGGCTTTTTTGTCGCTGATTTTTTGTCATAGGTTATCATTTAAAACTTTTTCAGTGCTTCCTCAATCTGGGCTAAAACTTTGGCATTGAGCATACCGGGCTCCATTTCAGCACATTGTTTCAGGGACATTCCCATAGCCATTGAAAGGTAGGGGTGTGTCTCTACACCGGGGGCAATTTCAAATAACGCCTTTTTGACATCTGGATTTTTGAACAAATCCGAAACCGTTGAATCAAGTGTATACATAGCTGTACCTCCTAATTTATTAATTTAACAATATCACAAAGATAAATTTTTTGCAATGATTATTATAAAAATATCACAGTAAAATAAAAGATATGTAACAATCCACAGTTTTTTCTTATTTTGTGATACAATATATAAAACGGTATTTTGGGTAGGAAAGAGACGTAAAAATGAAAAAATGGATAAAACGTATTTTAATAATAGTTTTCCTTGTATCTATCGCCGCCTTTGCCATATGTGCGCCAACGATAAATAAAGGCTATAAAATGTATAAGACCGCAACGGAAAAAATCAGCGTTGAGGATATGGTGGAAAAAATGCGTGCCAATCCCGATTATGTGAAGATTGAGGGCATTTCAAGCACCTTTTTAGAGGCACTTTTACATTCTGAGGACAGGAGATTTTACTACCACTATGCAATTGACCCAATAGCCCTCACTCGGGCGGTGATAGCGAACATATCCTCGGGGAAATATTCACAAGGCGGAAGCACCATAACCCAGCAACTGGCAAAAAATATGTACTTCTCCTTTGAAAAAAGGGTGGAAAGAAAAATTGCCGAGCTGTTTGTGGCGTTCCAATTGGAGAACAAATATACTAAAGATGAAATATTGGAGCTTTACTGCAACCAGGTCTATTTTGGCGAGAATTGTTATGGAGTAAAACAGGCGAGCGCATATTTTTATCATACCACACCCCAGCGGCTGAATGAAACCCAGTCGGAGGATTTAGTCAGTGCGCTTAAAGCCCCCAGCCTCAGCAACCCCTCCACCCAGGCAGAATAAATAAGTTTGAATAAACCTTCAAGGGTGCAGAGGATAAATTATGCGCCACACAGTAAAGTTAAGGCGTAAAATCTTGCTATTATTTCTTGTATGTGATAAAATATAGTGTAATTTTATATTAAACTTTATTAGATAAATTTTGGAGGCCTCTGTGACAGAATTTTTAAATCAAATTGAAAAAAGGCGCACCTTTGCAATCATATCTCACCCCGATGCGGGTAAAACCACCCTCACTGAAAAACTTTTGCTCTACGGCGGAGCTATTCAGCAGGCGGGTATTGTAAAGGGAAAAAAAGGAGCGAGGGCGGCAACCTCTGACTGGATGGAGATTGAAAAGCAGCGTGGCATTTCGGTCACTTCCTCTGTTATGCAATTTAATTATGACGGGTATTGCGTGAATATTTTGGACACCCCGGGACATCAGGAC
>JAVVVT010000076.1:1917-7969 GCA_036652515.1 Oscillospiraceae bacterium | reverse complement strand
ATTTTATTGAATATATTCTTCACCTAAAATCTTATCTTTGGATAGACTTTTTTTGTTTTTGTGATAGAATAATAAATACGGAAATGGAGAGTTTATCTATGACATTGAATTTTACAGAGGTTTTGAAAATCATCTTTTTAGGCATTGTGGAGGGGATTACCGAGTGGTTACCCATAAGCAGCACGGGACATATGCTCCTTGTGGACGAATTTATCACCTTGAATATGAGCGCAGAGTTCAAAGAGATGTTTTTCGTGGTCATACAGTTAGGCGCAATATTGGCGGTTGTTTTTATCTTTTGGAACAAGATGTTCCCCTTCCAGTTCAGAGATAAGCGCAAGCCTGTGGTAAAGAGCGATGTTTTCTCTCTTTGGTTTAAAGTCGTGGTCGCTTGCCTGCCCGGAGCAGTGGTGACATTGCTTTTTGATGACTACATCGAAAGTCATCTCCATACACCTGTGGTGATTGCCACGGCTTTGATTTTTTATGGAATAGCCTTTATTTTAATTGAAAATGACAACAAAAACAGAATACCAAGGGTGAAAAAACTATCGGATATCTCGTACAGGACAGCGCTTATCATAGGGCTGTTTCAGGTGCTTTCTATAATTCCGGGCACTTCACGCTCGGGGGCAACCATAATAGGGGCGATGGTCATAGGCGTATCCCGTGTGGCGGCGGCAGAGTTCACATTTTTCTTGGCGGTGCCTGTGATGTTTGGAATGAGCGCACTTAAAATACTGAAATTCGGGTTTGCTTTTACGGGAACAGAGCTCCTTACATTGACAATCGGAATGGTGACGGCATTTGTCGTCTCCCTCGCCGTGATAAAATTGTTGATGGAGTTTATAAAAAAGCACGATTTTAAGATTTTCGGCTGGTATAGAATAGCCTTAGGCATTGTGGTTTTGATTTATTTTGCAATTATGTAAGAGATAAAAATTTTTTGTTAAGGAGAATAATTATGTTGGAATACAAATTTGACACACAGCTTTTAATTGAGGGTCACGGTCTTGACGAGGACGCAATAAACGATTACTTTACTCAGACTTTTGAGGGCGATTGCCTGATTGCGGTGGGCGACGAGGACTTGATTAAAATTCACTATCACACAAATCAGCCGTGGAAAGTCTTAGAGTATTGTGCATCGCTGGGAGAAATCCACGACATTGTAGTGGAGAATATGGAAAGACAATCCGAGGGTTTAGAGGGATAGATATAAGCCCTCAAGTTTTTGTAAAATTTATCTATAAAAAGAGGCAAGAAATTCCACTAACACAACAGCCCTTGTATGCTTGCATAGCCTCAAGCTTTTGTAAATGCGTGCAACGGCTCATATATCAACTTATAGAGTAAAATATTAATCATCAAGGGCATATTTTGAATTTTAACGGGAGTATGTCCTTTTGTTTTGCAAAAAATTTATCTGTGAAAAGAGGCAAGAAATGCCACTAACACAACAGCACTTGAATATTTGCGTAGAGCCTTCCTCCAGCCTCTTAGCAAAATGCTACATAATATAATAGCCCTTGTATGCTTATATAAACCTTTCCACCCACCTCCTACTGAAATGCCGCATAATATAACCTCCCACCTTAATATACTTAAACAAAAGGTATAAAATGGGACTGAAATTATGAAACAGGAAAATTCTTTTGTAAAAGGTACGATTATTTTAGCGGCTTCCAGTATGGTGGTAAAAGTCCTGTCAGCTGCATATAAAATTCCCCTTACACGGATGCTGGGAGCTCAAGGCATTGGGACATATTCAGCAGCCTTTAATATTTTTATGCCGTTTTTTGCTCTGGCGACGGCTGGGATAACGCCGGCGGTCTCACGCTTGTCCGCCCAGATAAATGAGAAAAATCACGGGGCGATAATCAGCGTTAAGAGGCAGTCGTTTAAATATTTTGGGGCATTTTCGGTGCTTATAATAATATGCGCCCTTGTTGTGGCAAGGGTGTATTCCGCTTATATAGACACGGAAATCCTGTTTATCGGGGTGGCAATTTTAAGTGTAAATTTACTGTTTGCCACGTTTGAGGCAATTTATACAGGGATAAGTCAGGGCACAATGAATATGGCTGTGACTGCAAAATCCAACATCTTAGAGAGCGGTGCAAAGGTGATTATCGGGGTGGGGGGAGTCTACCTAATAGGGCGCAGTTTACTTTCAGACGCCGAATATTGGCAGATAATTTTCGCTTTCATAACCGTCAGCTTGTCAGGGCTTATCTGCTGGCTATATATGGCACAGAACTTTAAAAACAGCTATGACAAAACCTTAGGCGCACCCCTCAAGATAGGGGCTAAGATGCTCATAGGTATGGCTTTACCCATATCCCTCTCGGCGCTGATAGTATCCCTCACCAACTTTTTTGACACGGTAATCTGCCTGTCCATAGTTAAAGCCATACCCGATCACCTCCTTATGGCTTCTTACCCCAACTTGGCGTTTAGCGCTGTGGAGGATAAGGCTATTTGGCTGTTCGGGGTTTATCAGGGGCTATGCCTCACGGTGGTGAATTTGATACCCTCCCTGTCTGCGGCAATCGGCGCTTCAAGTCTGCCTGTAATAACCAAAAGCAAGCTCTCGGGCAGACGGAGCGATATGCAAAGGCAGGTTTCTAAGCTGATGAAATTCACGGGTATCTGCGTGATACCCATAAGTATGTTTGTGATGTTTTTTGCAGGGGAGGTGATAGTCACCTTGTTTGGAGACCAAGGGGCGCAGACCACCCTCGCCACGGATTTTTTGCGGATAATGGCACCTACGGCAATATTTTCGGCTTATTCTTTCCCCATGAACTCGATTTTACACGCCCACGACAGGTCGAAGTCAATCCTTAAAATACTCACGGTCAGCTGCTGCTTAAAAGTGATGTTAAGCGCTTTTTTGTGCTCAAATCCACAGCTGAACATACGGGGGTGCATCTATTCATCGGTGGCATTTTATCTGTTGGTATTTTTCTTGACCGCAGGAAGCGTAAAAAGCACGGGGATAAAATTATCGGTGATAAAAAGTATGGTTTTGCCTTTCACCCTCTCCTATTTGACCTTGACAGCGCTGCGACTTTTTGCAGATGCGGCGCTGTACAATCTGCCGATTTTATTGAAAACTGCCCTTTGTGGGGCCGCTTTTGTTTTGATTTATCTTATTGTTTTGATTTTCACAGGATTTATCGTTGATATAGACAGGTGAAAGATGTTACAATATAAAAGAAAATAAATAAAGGGAGAATTATAATGGAATTTGACAGAAAAGATTTTTATACCATAGATGACCTTTTAAAGATTGTGGAGATGTTGCGTGACAAGGAAAACGGCTGTGAGTGGGATAAGTTGCAGACCCACAATAGCATAAGGCAAAACTTTATAGAAGAAACTTACGAGGCGGTGGACGCCATAGACAAGGGCGATAAAGAGCTTTTGCAGGAGGAATTGGGGGACGTACTTTTACAGGTTTTACTCCACTCTCAATTTGAAAAAGAAGAGAAATCCTTTGATTTTTCAGATGTGGTGGACAGCCTTGCTCAAAAATTAGTCCTAAGACACCCCCACGTTTTTAAAAATATGGAGCTGAACAGTGTTGATGAGGTTTTAAACAAATGGGAGGAGATTAAAAATCAATCCCACGGGCATAATACAATCAGCGAGACCTTAAATGCAGTGCCCAGGAGCTTTCCGGCGTTGATGTACACCCAAAAAGTACAAAAACGTGTGGCGGCAGGCGGTGTTAAAGTGGATAGCCAGCAGGAAGAAATAGAGAATATCAGGGGTATTTTAAAAGACATATCTTTAGAGCTTGAGGGCGGCAAAGCATCACAGGAGACCTTGGGACAATTGCTCTTTTCATCTGTTAGCCTTGTGAGACAGAACAAAATGGACGCAGAAGAGGTTTTGAGCCGAAAAAGTTTGGATTTTGTAGAAATATTCAATATTTTTGAAAATTTAGCATTGCAAAAGGGCTTTGAATTTGGTACAATAAAGAGCAACGAATTTATAGATTTATGGCAACAGGCGGCAGCGCTTGTTAAAACAAAAAAATAACTATTTACATTTGGAGGACTATAAAATGACAAAAGCAGAATTGGTATCATTAGTTGCCGAAAAGGCAGAACTCACAAAGAAAGATGCAGACAAGGCGGTTGCAGCCGTTCTTGATACAGTCACCGAAGCTTTGGTAAAGGGCGAAAAAGTTGCACTTGTTGGATTTGGCACATTTGAAGTTAAACAAAGAGCAGCAAGAAAAGGTCACAACCCACAGACTAAAGCACCTATCGATATTCCGGCGAGCAAAGCACCTGTTTTCAAAGCAGGAAAAGCCTTGAAAGACGAAGTTGCTAAATAATTGATTTTAAGAATGCCGATGCCTATAATGGTGTCGGCTTTTTATTTAAGGAGCGAAATGAGAATAGATAAATACTTAAAGGTGTCAAGACTTATCAAAAGGCGCACGGTGGCAAATGAGGTGGCAGACGCAGGCAGAATTTGTGTTAACGGCAAAGAGGTAAAGGCATCTTATCAGGTGAAAGAGGGGGACGAGGTAGAAATTATGTTCGGCACCCGTCCCATTAAGGTCAAGGTTCTAAGTGTGGAAAGAGTAGGCACAAAGGGCGAGGCAAGAGAGATGTACACCGTCATTGACGGGTAAAGCGAGTAATATTTTAACTTTGTCGGGCATATTATTACCATATAGGAGGGTAGTATTATGTCCGATAAAATTTTATTGCCCCACATAGTCACCATTGAGAACAGAAAAGATATGACCGTGTCTGGGGTGATACAGGTCATAGCTTATGATGAATACCGTCTTATGCTTAAAACAGATTATGGGCGGCTTATGATTCAAGGAAAAAATTTGATGGCAAGTGAGATAAGCTCCTCGCAAAATGTATTGAAGCTGTCGGGGGATATTCAGCTCCTTCAATATCAGGCGCAGAAGTTAAAATCCGAAAACCTGCTCTCACGGCTGTTCAAATGAATTTTTTACCCGACAACTATATCTTGGTTTTTCAAGATGCCGCCTACGCCCTCAGTGTGGGATTTTTGACAGGCTTTATCAATCAAATTTTGGGTATATTTTTATCAAAAGGTAGGGTGGCAATCGCTTTAAAAGACCTCCTCTCCTCGGTGATTTTTACCCTGCTTTTGTTCAGCTATGTGGTGTCATTTGCCAACTATAACACCCTGCGCTGGTATCATACACTCAGCGCAATTGTGGGCTTTATCTGCTTTTCACCCTGCTTTGAGGAGATAGGCAGTTTGGCGTTCACTTTAATAGGAACACAGGCGAGGGTAACAGGCAGGTGGGCGGCGCTAAATGCGGCTGTTACTGCTAAGAGAGCAGCGGCAAAATTTTACCAAAATAATAAAAAAATTACACAAATAGACCCCGATAACTCGTTGCAAAGCACTGATGTTATGTTGTATAATTAATATCAGATAAGGAAATCTTAATATATCATTAACATAGGAGGGAAGGAGATTTATAAATGGCAAAACTTTTTAAAAAAGTCAAACTGCGCAGTGTGGCTGTGCTTTTTCTCATAGTTTACCTGTCTATAAACCTCATATCTTCCCAGTTTGAATTGATGACCAAAAAACAGGAATTAGACGGGCTGATGCAACAGGAAAAAAGGTTGCTTTTGGAGGTGCAGGACACAAGGCGTTTGCTTGAGGACGACGATGACAAGGCTTATATCGAACGGATTGCCCGTGAGAGACTTGGCTATGCAAACCCCGGCGAAAAAGTGTTCATAGACATTCAATCAGAGTGATGCGTTTCAATCCATATATGGAAAAATCAAAGCGGAAAGGCGTCAACTTTTCCGCTTTTTCTTTTTCATAGATTGAAAAAAATATAAAGTGGTATATAATGTAAGTAATAATATGTATTGGAGTAAATTATGGAAAAGACAAACAATAAAAAACGCAATGTTTTGATTGCAATGGCAATTCTATCAATTATTTTGGTATACAGTTTGTCCAGCTGTATGGGGCGTTTGGCACGAGTGGGGACAAGCGTGCCACAGGAACAGGCAAAGCCGGA
>JAVVVT010000076.1:0-1907 GCA_036652515.1 Oscillospiraceae bacterium | reverse complement strand
CAATAATAAATATCAATGGCACAATCCAAGCCTCACCCGATACAGCCTTTACTCAAGTTAGCTATGACCACAATAAAATTATGGCTTATATTGACGAGCTGATAAAAGACGATAATAATTTTGGCATACTTTTAAAAGTGAACAGCGGCGGCGGAACAGTGTATCATTCTGATGAGATGTACTCAAAGCTTATGGAGTACAAAGAAAAAACAGGCAGACCGGTACACGCATATTTTAAAGAGGTGGCAGCCTCGGGAGCTTATTATATCTCCTGTGCCGCAGACTATATCTCCGCCAACAAAAATTGCTGGACGGGCTCAATCGGGGTTATTATCTCCTATACAAACTTAAAAGGCTTGTATGATAAATTGGGAATGGAGGAGATAATAATCTCTTCCGGCACAAATAAGGGAATGGGCTCTGCCGCCCAGGTCCTCACCAAAGAGCAGAGGGATATCTACCAAGGTTTGGTAGATGAGAGCTATGACAATTTTGTAAATATAGTGGCACAGGGGCGAAAGATTGATAAAGAAAAGGTTATACAACTGGCGGACGGCAGGGTGTATACCGCCTCACAGGCGCTGGAAAACAAGCTTATAGACAAGGTGGAAACGTGGCAGGAGGCGCTTGATGGTATGACTGAATTGACAGGCGTAGAGTGCTATGAAAAAAATCTTATGAGCAATGGCAGCTATTTGAGTTATCTCATAGGCGAATATAAATCCGCCACCCCAAAGAGCGATATGCAGGCTGTGGAAGAGATGCTCTCAAAAGACTTAAACGGCGTCCCCCTGTACTATTATCAGAGATAAAAAAACAGACATTAAATAAGAGATATACCTTGCCATTTGCATATATAAAATGGTATCATATTTATATTGAACACTTTGCTTACCACTGAAAAACAGAGAATAAACAAGGAGAATTTTATGAAAAATGTAATAGTTGATATAGCCTCTGACGGGCTAAAGGAACTCATAGAGCAGTTAAAAAACAAAGATTTGAACATTATGGGCGTATGCCTGTCCTGTGACGTGGCAAACGGCGATGAACTGTGCCGTCTAAACGCATGGGAGATACAGCAAAACAGCAACGTAAAGGTGTATAAAGGCGCCCAGAGACCTATGCTTAACGCTGACTATGTGATGGGTAGGGTATTCAAGGGCAATGGCTGTGAGGGCAAATTTGAGGGGCTGCACGCTGTCAATTTTATAATTGAGGCAGCCAAGACCATCGACGAGTTGGAGATAATCTGTCTGGGTCCACTGACCAACGTGGCTTTGGCGATTTTAAAGGACGATTCAGCCATGAAAAACATCAAGAGGATTTATGTTTCAGGCGGTGCGTTGCTGGGATATCAGAGCACAACTCCGGTGGCACAGCACAATATATTAGCTGACGTGGAGGCGGCGGACATTGTATTTCGCAGCGGTATAGCCATAACCCTCATACCCGAGAACGTCTGTGAGTGCCTGCCAAAAGCCACCTTTGAAGTGGCTGTGGGAGCACCCACACAGAGCTGGGACGCATTTGTGAACGTGGACACGGGAGTGAGCTTGACACGGGGACAGACGGTCATCGATTTGGTGGGCAGAAATCCTATTGACGGCAAGGTAACACACGGTATAAAGCAGACTGTAATCACAAAAGTTGAAGGGTAGAGGAAGAATAAAATGAGAAGATTTATTATAGACACCGATGCCGCCAGTGATGATGCGGTAGCCATGATATTGGCGCTTAGAGATAAAGAATGTGAAGTTGAGGCGATAACTGTCTGTGCCGGAGCACTGCCTATTGAAAGAGGGATTATCAACGCAAGGGTTGCTGTGGAAGTGGCTAACAGGCAGCAGCCACCTGTCTATCAAGGTATGTCAAAACCCCTGTGGAGAAAGCAGATAACAGGGGAG
>JAVVVT010000075.1:0-8085 GCA_036652515.1 Oscillospiraceae bacterium | reverse complement strand
CATATCTCAATGCTTTTGGGTGCGGCAAAAGTGCTAAACGAGATGAAGGACGAAATCAATGGCACAGTCAAACTGTTTTTCCAGCCTGCTGAGGAGATGGCTGTGGGCGCAAAAGGTCTTATAGCCGAGGGCGCTATGGAGGGCGTGGACAACGTGTTCGCCATACATATTATGTCGGGCTTTGACGTGGGCAAGATTGCCAGCGGTGCAGGCGGACGTATGGCGTCCTGTGACAGTTTTAAAATCACAGTACACGGAAAAGGCGGTCACGGTTCAGCTCCCCACGAGACGGTAGATGCGGTTTATGTGGCATCACAGGTGGTTGTAAACTTACAGGCGATTGTCAGCAGAATGATAAACCCTGTGGACCCTGCGGTGGTCACCTGTGGCTCTATCCACGGTGGCAGCAGATTTAATATAATTGCTCAAGATGCGGAAATAGTCGGCACAACCCGTTGCTTCAGCCCAAAAGTGCGAGACCAAATGGAAGCTATGATTGAGCAGATAGCCAAGGGCATAGCCGGCACTTACGGCGCAACTATCGAATATGAGTACGCCCGTATGGCAGCACCCACAGTTAATGAGGCAAACAGCGTTGCAGTGTGCGAAGCTACGGTAAAAGAACTTTTCGGCGATGATGCCTATGAAGAATTTCCTCTTATGACAGGCAGTGAAGATGCAGGAGAATATTTTGAAGTCGCACCTGAGGGAGGCTGTCTTGCCGCAGTTGGCTCAAGAAATAAAAACAAACCGGGCACCTCTTTCCCACAGCACCACCCACAGTATAATGTGGACGAAGATGCGCTTGAAAAGGGTACAGCTTTATACGCTCAATACGCATTGAATTATTTGAACGGCAAAAAGTAAAATCAGCTTTCGGCATCGGCTTTTAAAGTCGGTGCCGATTTTTTCTTTATTGCGAGTTTGGGGGAAAAGCGCCACAGCAAATTGTGAAGATGTCACACAAAATACTCAAAAAACGCCTATACTTAAATAGTTGATAAATTATTGATTTTGTTGTACAATTAAATCAATATAATTTATTTAACATAGGAGGAAACATGGACAATAAGGCAAAAGAAAAATTTATGACGGACAACCCTGATTTATGGAATAAATTCGACGATGAAACAAAAAAATACGTCTGCGAAAACACCTGTTTTTGGGATAAGCTTGATGACGATACAAAAAAATATGTGCTTGATAATATGGAAGTTGTGAACTATCATGCAGGGCAAAATATCCACAGCGGTGACGTGCAATGTGTGGGCGTGCTCTTTGTCAAGTCCGGAAGACTGCGTGTTTATATAATGTCCGAAGACGGGAAAGAAGTCACCCTTTATCGCATTGGTCCCGGGGAAGTGTGCATACTCACCGCATCTTGCGTCCTGTCGGAAATCACCTTTGATGTCTATGTTGATGCAGAGGAGATGAGTCAGGCGGTGGTGCTTAATGCCTATGCTTTTTCAAAGCTCATTGACAGCAATATATATATAGAAAACTTTGCCAACAGAATGAAAGCTCAAAGGTTTTCAGATGTTATGTGGACTATGCAGCAAATTCTTTTTTATAGTTTTGACAAGAGATTGGCGATTTTTTTATACGAAGAACTTATTAAAAACGGCCCGATTATCAGATATTCCCATATGGAAATTGCAAAGTATTTGGGCTCTGCCCGTGAGGTGGTTTCAAGAATGTTAAAGTATTTTGAAAATGAGGGGATTGTAAAAGTTTCCCGCAAAGAGATAGAGATAATTGACAAAAAGAAACTTATGGAGAGAATATCGTAATAATAAATAATTGTAAAATTTTAACTTTTATGTGACGAAGTCACACAGGAGTAAATTACAGTGATTTAATCACAGTTTGAACAGGAATAATATGTTATATTATAGATAGAATAAATAAACAAAATAAAGGAGAACAATATAATGAGCATTAAACTTACAACAGAAAATTTCGAGAGCGTGGTTTTACAGAGCGACAAGCCGGTTTTGGTAGACTTTTGGGCAACATGGTGTGGACCTTGCAAAATGGTAGGGCCTATCATCGAAGAGCTTTCCGGTGAGCTTGAGGGCAAAGTGGTTGTTGGCAAAATCGACGTTGACGAGCAGCAAGACCTTGCAATGAAATATCAGGTGATGAGTATCCCTACACTTTTAGTTTTCGAAAAAGGAAAAGAAGTCAAGCGTTCAGTGGGCTTCAAACCAAAGGCACAAATCCTTGAGATGGTAGAAGGCATATAATCAATTTTTTTAGGTTGAATTACAAAAATACACCCCTCAATAGTTATAATATACTATTGAATAGGTGTATTTTTTTGCTTTTGTGGGCGGTGTTTGTCTTTTATCACAGTAGTTATTATAGAGCTTTATTTTAGAGTATAGTTATACAATACTATCGAATAGGTGTATTTTTTTGTTTTTGTGGGCGGTGGCTGTCTTTTATCGCTATTATAGAGCCTTAATCGAATAAAACTTTATCAATATCACTTAATTCAAGACAGCTCAAGGCGCTGTCAGTGATATTTTCCATGGCTGATAGGCGGTTTGCCTGATATACCAAGGCTTTTTCAAAAAAGTTCCGAACATCTCTTCCATTGGCAAAGTTCTCCGGCTTATTTGCACAGCGGTCAGTGAAAATCTTTTGGGAGTAGGCACTTGCCTCAGGGCTTAAATGCAGCCCCGATTTTTCCGCCATAGAATTTAATATCTTTACAAGCTCTTCAGAGGTGTAATCACTGAAAAAAAGATACTTGTTAAAACGTGATTTAAGCCCGGGATTTGAGTCCAAAAATTCTTCCATAGGGGAGGGGTAGCCTGCGACGATAACAATCAGGTCATCACGGTTGTCCTCCATATATTTTAAAAGGGTGTCCACCGCCTCAAAACCATAGTCATTAGCCCCTCTGTTCACAGTGAGGGAGTATGCCTCATCAATAAAAAGCACGCCACCTTTCGCTTTATTTACAACCTCTTGCACCTTCAGAGCGGTCTGCCCCACATATCCGCCCACTAAACCCGAGCGGTCAACCTCGGTCAAATGTCCTTTTGACAAAAGCCCCATAGATTTATATACTTGAGACAACAACCGTGCTATGGTGGTTTTGCCCGTGCCGGGGTTGCCTGAAAAGACCAAGTGCAAGCTCATAGCCGGAGAGGGCATACCTCGCTCCTTGCGTATAGAGCGTATTTTTACAAGGTTAATCAGGTCTTTAACGTCCTGTTTTATCTGTGACAGCCCCACTAAGTCATTTAATTCAGCCATCAATTCCTCCATTGTTTTTTCGGAAGGGGCTTCTTTGCTTTTTCCTTGGGGCAAATCGGCGCAGGCAATTTGCGAGGTCTGTGGCTGAACAGCCCTGCCCACATTGGGCAAGGAAACTTTTTTATCAGCTTCATTCAGCGAGCCCAAGGACAAGTTTACACTCTTCAGCAGTTCCTGGTCCATATAGCTGCGCATATTTTCACAATACAGCTTGAGGGAATAATTTTCGCTGTTATCAACCTTGTCACAGGCGATAAATTCTTGCCCTAACTGGGCGTATAGATTTAAAATCAGATTTCCGGTCTCGGAGGATTTTTCTATTTTATTATCAGAAGCCACAAACGCTTTAAAACAGTAGGGAATACTGTTTGCAAAGCCGCCCCCGTAGACGTTATTGGCTATGGCGTACTCACGCATATCATTTACAGAGTAATCAAAATCCAAATATTCCTTTATAAATTGAGACTCCGCCTTGGTTAAAACCCCGTCAGAAAAGCTCAAATACAGTAAAAAATGGAATAGCTCCCCACGAAAAATTTCTTTTGCGGTGGCTGTGTTGGCACTGTCCCAACTTTCTGTATTTTGTAGGGCGTCGCAGAGTTTATAGGCGGTATTTATGGCATTTTTAAGTTTTAAATTCATCATTTCCTCCAAGAGAGCGCAAGTAAATAAGATAAGTATATTATACACGTTTTCAGCAGTAAAATAAAGGGATAAATAAATTCGGTTTATGTAGGCGATAAAAGACGGGCAATAGACAAAGCTGTGGGATAGAGCTTTACTTTTATACAGGTAAATGTTATTCTATTAAAATAATATACTTAATAAATCGGGAGAAAAAAATGAAGATAATGATAGCGTCGGACATACACGGTTCAGCATTTTATTGCGAAAAATTATTGGAACGCTTTGCAGATGAGCAGCCCGACAAATTGATTTTATTGGGGGATATACTCTACCACGGACCCAGAAACGATTTGCCAAAAGACTATGCCCCGAAAAAAGTTATAACTATGCTCAACGGGATTAAAGGTGAGATACTCTGCGTTAGAGGAAACTGCGACACCGAGGTTGACCAGATGGTTTTGGAGTTCCCAATAATGGCGGACTATGCCATTCTTTACTGGAAAAACAAGCTTATTTATATCACCCACGGGCACAATATAAATGAAAAAAATCCCCCGAAGATGAAAAAAGGCGATATACTTCTCTGCGGACACACCCACGTCCCTGCATTTGAAAAAGGGGAGGGGTATACCTATTTAAACCCGGGCTCTGTTTCAATACCAAAAGAAAACAGCCACCACAGTTATTTGCTTTTAAACGATGAAGAGGTGATTTTTAAAAACCTTGACGGAATAGAAAATAAAAAGATACTTTTTGGTGAGTTTTGATGTCACCGCTGTATGAAAAAATCTATGCCGCCGTGAGAAGCGTGCCGTCTGGGCGAGTGGCGTCTTATGGATTAATAGCTCTTATGACAGGCAACCCAAGAAGAAGCCGAGTGGTGGGATACGCTTTGAGTGCCTGCACGGACAAGACAGTCCCTTGTCATAGAATTGTCCATAAGGACGGCAGTTTACCGAAAACCTTTGGCATAGGGGGAAAATCCTTACAGAGTTTTCTGCTGTCCCAAGAGGGCGTTGAAATATCTGAAAATGGCACAGTAGATATGGAAAAGTATCAAATTTAGTCGATTTGCCCTAAATCATATGTGAAATTTAGCATATTAATAAAAAATTAAGATAAAGTTAGTTGACATTAACTAAGAATAGTGTTATAACGGCACTATAACATAAACGATGATTAAAAATAAAAGCTGTAAGGCGAGTAAAGGGATAGATGTATGGTTTCACTAACAAACAGGCAACTTGAATTTCGCACGGCAATTGCAGGTATTATAGATAATGTAAAAGTTCAACAAATGGAGGAAATCGCTCATCATATAGGCGGTGTCACCTGTTTGGAGCATTGTATTTTTGTTTCATACTTGAGCTTTGTGATGTGCAAGAAGCTTAGGCTTGATGCCACTTCGGCAGCCCGTGGCGGTCTGCTACACGACCTCTACCTTTGCGATTGGAGCAAGACAGATGTGGGGCGGTTCAAGCGCTTGTTTATTCACCCCGGTATGGCACTTGCCAATGCAAACGGTGAATTTGCTATCTCTCTGGTGGAGCAGGACATAATCGCAAATCATATGTGGCCTCTCACCATCAGCAAAATTCCACACCATAGGGTGAGCATAATTGTGAGTTTAGCGGATAAAATCTGTGCGGTGATGGAAATGTCCGGTGCTTATAGCAGAATGAAAACACGCTCAAGATTAACAAATTTCAACCATAGATACACAGGCGCAATTTTTGCAGATTAAAAAAAGCTCTTTGACAAAGATTTGGCGATGCCAAGGTTTGTCAAAGAGTATTTTATTGGGAAAATATTTATATTTCCTCGGCTTATGCCGAAGTTTAATCGGAAAAATCAATCCTTTTTTGGTGCACTTAAATTTTAAATAGAGGCTTTTTGGTGGGAATATTTATATTCGGGTAGCCTATGACCGATTTTAAGCGGAAAGAGAAATCAATCCTCTTTTTTTACGGAGGCTTGCTTTAAAAAATCCATATACATATCGGGGCTGTCGGTGGTAATACCCAGCACACATTTAAAAATATCTTGACCTTTTAAAATAAATTGTTCACCGGAGATTTTCGCAAGTTTTTCATCTGGCATATATAATTCAATAGAAAATAAGGGGAAATCACCGTCGCTTATACTGCACTTTAAAAGATATCCGCCGCCCTCAAGAGGGGATATCTCATACCGATTTTCTTTTTTTAGGCTCTCGTACTGTAAAAGCTGCACAGCTGCGTTGTACGCCCTCTCCTTGACTGAAAAAGGCAGAGATTTTTCTAACTGGCAGGCAATTTCTTCACCTTGGGGGAGGATAGAATAAAACCCGTTTTCTTCCAAAATCAGATTTTGGCTCACCAAGTGGTGCAGGGCATCTTGAAGCTCAAAATAATTGACTAATTCCTGTCCGGAAATACTCTCGGTGAGCTGGTCACTTGTTATTGGAAATTTAAGGGAAGAGAGCAGATAGCACAGAAGAATTTTTATCTCTGTCCTGTCGGTAAGTCCGCCTATTCTCACTCCGGCGGTGAACGCCTTGTTGTTGTCCATAAAAACCTCCAATACTTCAGTTACCATAAATTACTACTGATAATAATACTATTTTTCACCATTAAAGTAAAGTGCGGTATTGTAAAGATTTTTAAAATATGCTAAGATTATTATATTAAATTCAGGAGGCGAATTATGAAACTTTTTATTGATACCGCAAATGTAGATGACATACGAAAGGCAAATGACCTGGGTGTTATCTGCGGAGTTACCACAAACCCTTCCCTTATCGCCAAAGAAGGCAGGGACTTTAAAGAGGTTGTAAAAGAGATTACAACTATTGTTGACGGACCTATCTCGGCGGAAGTTATCAGCTTGGACAGCAAAATTATGGTTCAAGAGGCACTGGAATTAGTAAAAATTCACGAGAACATCGTCATCAAAATCCCAATGTGCGAAGAGGGCTTAAAGGCTGTAAAAATCTTGGCATCAAAAGGGATAAAAACCAACGTCACCCTTATTTTTTCTGCGGCACAGGCATTGCTGGCAGCAAGAGCAGGGGCAAGCTATGTGAGTCCGTTTGTAGGCAGACTTGACGACATCGGTATGGAGGGGATAAACCTCATTGCAGAAGTCAGTGAGATTTTTGCAATTCATTCTATTGACACCGAGATTATTGCCGCATCTATACGCAACCCTATCCATGTTATCGCCGCTGCCAAAGCAGGCGCACACATAGCCACTGTGCCTTATAAGATTATATTGCAGATGATAAAACACCCACTCACAACACAGGGCATTGACCAATTCCTTAAAGATTGGGAATCCGTACCTAAAAAATAAATGGCAGAAAAGAGAGGCTTATGTTAGAAGAAATAATGAATGGCGTACTTCCACATATAATAACTCTTATAGAACTTATCGGTATATTGGTTGTGACGGTAGGCTGTTTTAAAGCCTTTGCGGAGTATGTGCAATATTCAATAATGCACAAGGATATTTTGGTGGTGCGTCATCACTTAGGGGAATCTATGGTGACAGGGCTGGAATTTAAAATGGCGGCTGAAATTCTCAGGACGGTTTTGGTTCGGGATTTCAAAGAAATTTTAATGCTTGGCGGAATTATAATATTGCGCGCACTGCTGGCGTTTCTCATTAAAAACGACATAAAAGATGAGGAAAAAAGGTCAAATAATTTTAACAATTAAAGAGTGTCGACAGGCTTTTATAAGCCTGTCGATATCTTTTAGGTGAGAAAACCATATGGAATATTGTTGCCACTCTTATATAGAAAAATGTGCATAAATAGTGTTGACTTTTATTAATAAAAGGTCTATACTGTCTCAGTTATCCTATTAGTGCATTTGCATAAATGGAAAATTATCGACAAAAGCAATCCGTATATGTGGAACAAGCTTTCGCCTATGCGGTTTTTTTGCGCAAAAAATTCCGGATATTCAAGAATATATAGGATTAACCTATAATTTATAGTCAATTACGGGGCGGATATTCTACACTTTATAAATTCGTACGTTAATAAAAATTTGTCAAAGTGTGGAACATTTTACCTGTTTGGCTTTCCACAAAAATAAATATTGAAAGAGGAAAAAGTATGTATGTTTTGTTGTTTTTGCTCTGGGTTGCTCTAAACGGCAGACTCACTGTTGAGATTGCAATTTTCGGAGCTGTAATCTCAGGGGC
>JAVVVT010000074.1:0-8298 GCA_036652515.1 Oscillospiraceae bacterium | reverse complement strand
ATCTGGCTCATTCTGTCTTTATAATAGCTCTCGTTCAGGGTGTAAAAGCTCACGCCGAAATACACGGTGTGAAGATTGTCGTTTTGCTCCAAGGCGTATTCCAATAAATCCATACTCTCATTGAAACTGGCGCCCCCAAAGCTCAACTGTCCCACCTTTTCTCCAACATACTCCTCAACTTCACCCATATCAAAATGAGCCATTCGGCTGTCCCCTAAAATTACCACATCAGAGGGGGCGGAGGTGTATTCACGCACACGGACTATGGCGCTGTCGGCGTTGTATTCGCTATGCTTCAGCCCAAAATAATTGTATGGCTCAAAATAGATGAAGACGGCAAAATATATGAAAATCGGCGCTGCGATAAGCGCTAATTTTTTGGCAATTTTAAACATAAAAATCCCCTTTAAATTAAAGTATACTCTATATTATATTATAACGGAGAAAATTTGTAAACCTTGATAGGATTTATCTTTTGGGAAATGTGTGCTTTTTTAGTTTCTATTGTAATTTAACCGTCAATAATATATAATATATAGGAATATCTATTGCGTTTATCGCATGGGCAAAAATATATGAAATCAGCGAGGATATATAATGTCAAAAAAAGTTTTAGTCACCGGAGCGGACGGTTTTATCGGCTCGCACTTGACACAGCAACTTATACACGAGGGCTATGAGGTCAGCGCCTTTTGCCTTTACAACTCCTTTGGCACTTGGGGCTGGCTTGACACCCTGTCAAAAGAGGAAAAAGGGGCTATAAATGTGATTATGGGAGATGTGCGTGACCCCAACGGCACAAGGGTGGCGATGAAGGGTGTGGACACGGTTTTCCACTTGGCGGCGCTCATTGCCATTCCATTTTCTTATTATTCCCCCGACACCTACGTTGACACCAACATAAAAGGCACTTTGAATATTTTGCAGGCGGCGAGAGATTTAGACACAAGGCGTGTGCTTGTAACTTCCACCAGTGAAGTTTATGGCACGGCAAAGTATGTGCCAATCGATGAAAATCACCCTTTCCAGGGGCAGAGCCCATATTCCGCCACAAAAATCGGAGCGGACAGGATTGCCGAGAGCTTTTATCGCAGCTTTAACACCCCCGTGACCATAGTGCGCCCATTTAACACCTATGGACCAAGGCAGTCAGCTCGTGCGGTTATCCCAACGATTATATCCCAGCTTTTGGCTGGAAAAGAGGAAATTCATCTGGGCTCACTCACCCCCACCAGAGATTTTAACTATGTGAAAGACACCGCCAACGGCTTTGTGACCATCTCAAAACACGATAATACCATAGGCAGAGAGCTGAACATAGCCACCGAGAGGGAGATATCCATAGGTCAATTGGCAAATGAGCTTATCAACCAGATAAATCCAAAGGCAAAAATTGTGACAGATGATGACCGCTTGCGCCCTGAAAAGAGCGAGGTCAACCGTCTGCTGGGCACGGCAAAGGAGCTGAATAAGCTCACAGGCTGGAAACCGAACTACACATTTGAGCAGGGCCTCGCCCAGACGGTGGAATGGATAAAAGGGAACTTGTCCAGTTATAAAACAGATATCTACAATGTGTAAATACCCGATGAACGAGGGTTATTTATGAATTATTTTAAAGAAAAATTAAGGGAACTAAGGCAAAAGCCTGTGCTGTTATACGGTATGGGCTGTTTTGCGTTGCTGATTGCAGCGGTTTTTGGGGTCTACTACATAAGGGTGATTTTTTCACCGCCTTGGCTGGGTCAGATAAAAGGCACAGTGGTGATTTTTGCCATTTTGTGGGTGCTGTACACGGCGTTTTGCGTCGCACTCTTAATAAAAAAGAGGGATATAAGCCTGTTTATGAGCCTGCTACTCTTAATATTGGGGGTGGTGTTCACCTTTGCCACACCTCCAAATCAGGTGCCAGATGAGCAGAGCCATTTTTTGCGTGCCTATGCTATGGCACAGGGGGAATTGAAGTTTGACGAAAACCATATTTACCCCGACGATGTGAACAGTTTTATCCTCCACTTCCCTGTGATGCACAACAACGGCTATCCGGCGAAGGAGGGCAACACGGTTTACAATCGCTTTTCAGAGTATTTTTCTGCCATTAACAGCGGTGAAAAAGCCCCGAATATGCAGATTATAATCTTTCAAACCATACCCTATATCCCACAGGCAATAGGCATTTTTATAGCTAAGGTGCTGGGCTTTGGCGCTCTCGCCGCCTTTTATTTCGGCAGACTGGGAAATGTGGTGTTCTTCTGCGCTTGCGCCTATTTTTCACTTAAAATCAGTGGAAAATTTAAAATAGTCCTCTTCACTTTGATGGCACTGCCCTTGATGAGCTTTGTCACCTCCTCCAACAACACCGACGGAATGTTGTTTGCCTTGATGTTTTTGAGCTTTGCCACGGTTTTAAGCGACAGGTTCGAGCTGTGGAAAGGGATAATTTTTGCTCTGTCTATGGCGGTGCTAACCACCTGTAAGATGAGCTATATTGTGTTTTTCCCACTCTTGTTTATTGTAAAAAACGATAACTGGTGCGTTGAGATAGGCAAAAGAAAAATCAAGAGGTGGGAGTGGCTGTTAATAAGTATAGGGGCATTTTTTGTTTTATATAAAGGTATGGAGATATACGTCCGCCTATTTTCCAACTACGGGGTGATAGAGCGCACAATGACGGATTCTGACCCGACAAAACAACTTTTCTTCATACTGAAAAACCCCATTAGATATTTGGCGGTATTTTTTGACACGCTGAAAAACAACGGATTTTTCCTGTTCAGCGGCGGACTTTTCGGCTGGCTGGACGTGGACATAAAACTCATAAGCTACCTGAGCCCCATAGTGGTGATTTTGAACACAATAAAGCAGAGCCACATTTTTTCTTTAGAGGATAAGCCTAAGACGGCGATGTTTTTCCTGTGCGCAATACTCACCTATGGAGTGGCGCTCACAGGGCTTTATCTGTCTTGGACTCCCGTGAGCTTGCCTCAGATTATAGGGTTGCAGATGAGGTATCTCTACCCTGCGTTTATGGGATTTGTTATGGTGATAGGGCAGTATTTCGGTGGATTTCTCCACAGGGAGAGGGACACGGATATATCCTGCGTTGCCACAAGCTATATTTTTTCTCTAACGGCGGCGGCGCTTATGCTAATGATATATTATCTGCCTGTGAGGGCGGCGGTTTTCATAGCTTAACAACAGAAAGGTTTTATTTATGCTTTTAAATGTCTTAGTAGTGATTGCGGCGGCGCTTATGTTGTCTTTTGCCATATATAAATTATTTGGTATCAACTCTGCCTGCACGCCTATAATCGCCCTTTCGGCAATGGTCAGCTTCACGGTTATGCTGGCATATTTTAATCAGCTTTTTATGGGGGCGTTGCTATCGGTTTTGATATCGGTGGGGCTTTTTTCCCTATCTGTATTCAAGGTGATAAAAGAAAAAAAATACAATGAGATAAAAGAGTTTTTTTCACCTGGAGTGGTGTTTTTTATAATATTCAGCTTGATGATAACCTTTTGGTTCGCCTACAAACAGCCGATTTTTTCCACCTGGGACGAGTTCAGCTTTTGGGGTACAGCCCATAAATTAGTCAAGACAAATGGCGCATTGTACACATTTTATGAGTCCTCTATGATAGGCACCACCACACCGCCGGCGCTGTCGGCGTTGGCATATCTGTTTCAGTTTTACGCCCGAGGATTTTCTCAGTGGGTGTGCTATGTGGCATACGATGTCTTGTGCTTTGCCGCTTTCGGGGCAATGGTGGCAAGATTTAAGTGGAAAGATTTCCATATGGCGGCGCTGGGGTACATCATCGGATTTTTCTCTATGTACCTTTTCAGAATTTACACAAGGCTGATTTATCTTGAGACGCTTTATATGTGTACCTTGGCAGATATGACCTTGGGCATTATGTTCGCCGCTTGCTTTATAATTTATTTCAACATCAAAGATAAAGCCAAGGGGGTATTTGCCATTCTCCCCTCCATAATTCTACTCACCCTGACTAAAGATATGGGATTTGCCTTTGCAAATATAGTGGTGATGATGATATTCTTTGACCTTTTGGTGTCAAAAGAAGAGGTGAAGATAGGCAGAATAAAGGGCTTTTTTGCAAAATGCGCTCTCACGGCGAGTATCTTGTTGACGGACGTTTTCGCCTTTATGTCCTGGACCTTGCATATGGCAAACACTATGGAGGTCAACCGTTTTCAGCTGGGCGGAGAAGCAAATATGGGTATGGCTGAAATGGTGATAACAGGGCTGTCTCAGCTCTTCTCCAAAAACCCCACGGCAAAGTTTGCCACCATAGAGCAGACTATGATAGATGCGTTTTTTAATTATAAAATAATGTTTTTTGGCAGCGGAGCAGTGGCTGTTTTGCTTATAAGCGCAGTATTTTTAGCTGCCGGAATTTTTGCAAAAGAGAAAAGGGATAGGCTGAAAATTTTATCCGCTTGGGTGAGCAGTTCCATTGGATTTATCGCCTACTATATTTTCCATATCTTCCTATACGTCTTTATTTTCAAGGACAACGGCTATGAGCTCACCAGTTATGCCAGATATATGGCGAGTTATTATACCGGCTGGTTTTTAATAGCGGTGACTATGCTCCTGTGGGTTTGCTATAAAAATCGGGAAAAAATATTGCCGCAGATAACAACTTTCTTGGTCTGCTGCTTTGTGAGCGGAATATATCTGTTCTGCGTCAGCCCTCAAAATTCTTTTGACGGTTACAGCGAGATTTCTTTTTCCACCCATAAGACAATCACCGCAAAGGCACACAGTATAAAGGACGTCATCGGCGAGGAGGATAGAATTTATGCCATATCTGTGGGGGACAACGGCGAGAGGTGGTTTGTGTTCACCTACGAGCTATCCGACAATGTGATATACCGTGATTTCCCTCAGCTGAAAATCGAGGGGTTCAAAGATGATGAGGAGAGGCTTGAGTGCCAAAAGCAGTTTTTTGCATATTTAAAGGAGCACGAGATAACAAATCTGCTCATAGATGTGCCGGGCAGACAGCTCCAAGAGTTTTTGAATGAATATATAGATTATGATTTTAACAAGGAGATGTCCGTGACGGACACCTGCTATTTTGATATTGAATACAGGGGCGATTTAGCTTATTTCACCCTTGTGAAAAAGGGGACGTGCTGATGATTGACAAATTTATAAAGACCGGTTCCTTAAAAATAGCCATATTCGTCTACACTTTTTTGATAATCCTCTGCTGGGGGATAAACGGGCTGATGGGCTTTTGCTTTGGCACCTATTTAGAAAAAACAGGCAAGATGCCAAACATCACCTACACCAAAGAAGAGCTCCAATTGGACGGAGTGAAGCCCAACGATTTCTTTGAAAACGGCTTGATATCCACCGACAGCGACCCTAAGATAATCATTAATTTTGACCGTGAAATATATGTTTCAAACGTCCAAATGGATATTGAATACTCTATGCTCCCCGGGGAGATAGTCTCATATTACTCCAAGGGAGAGAGAGGCTTTTCAGAAAGGCGCAGGGTTATGGGGCAGTTCCTCAATGGCGCACAGGCGACTTTTGAGTACGGGATTATTAAGTGCGACGCTTTAAGGATAGACCCTACTATGTTCGGTGGCAACGCTATGAACCTTTCTAAAATAACCATTAACACCCATAGGACATTTGGCGATTACTTCAAAATTTATTTCAGTGACCTTTTCAGATTTTCGATATTGTCCACAATGGCGGTCTCATTCATATTGATTATAAAGCAAGCCTGTGAGACCTGTTATAATAAAAAGTCATTGAAAAGATGAAACTTAGGCGTTTTATTCAAAAGATGTTAATAAAATTTTTCCGCTAAGGGTAGGAAAATTAATAAATAAGCTGTATAATGTATAAAACATAGATTAATTAACAGGAGAAAATATATGAACACAAAAAATATTCCGCTGTCAATTCCTAACTTTATAGGCAAGGAAAGAGAGTATGTGGACCAGGCTATCGCCTCCACTTGGGTATCCACCGCAGGACCATTAATTCCTAAATTTGAAAAGGCTATGGCAGACTATATGGGCTGCAAGGAGACCGTCGCCACCAACAGCGGCACTGCGGCATTGCACCTGTCCTTGGTAGATGCAGGGGTCACCCACGGGGACGAGGTCATCGCCGCCAGCCTCACATTTATTGCGGCGGTAAATCCCATTCGCTTTTGTGGAGCCGAACCGGTTTTTGTAGATTGCGATGAGCATTTTTGTATGAGCCCAAAGAGCGTTATGGAGTTTATCGACGGCTATTGCGAGATGCGTGGGGATAAACTTATAAATAAAACCACAGGCGCACACGTCAAGGCTATGATACCCGTCCACGTTTTCGGAAATATGGCGGATATGGAAAGCCTTATGGACATAGCAGAAAAATATAATCTCACAGTCATTGAGGACGCCACGGAGAGCGTGGGAACCTTCGTCACCCGTGGACGCTATAAGGGCAGACATCTGGGAACCATAGGTCATTACGGCGCACTTTCTTTCAACGGAAATAAAATTATGACCACAGGCGGCGGCGGAATGGCTATCAGCCACAAGCACGAGAGCGCACACCATATGTCCCTTTTAAGCGAAGAGGCGCAGGATATGAGCAAAAAAGAGGACAATCTTTTGTTCATACACACCGAGGTGGGCTTTAATTATCGTATGAATAATATTGCGGCGGCGCTGGGATTGGCTCAATTAGAGTGCCTTGAAAAATTTGTAGAGAGAAAAAACAGCAATTTTGAGCTGTATTGCCAGCTTTTGGACGGCAAAAACGGACTTAAAATGGTTCCTTATACTCAAGGTATCCGCTCAAGTATGTGGTTTTACAGCCTGTACTTAGAGGATTGCAAAATTTCAAGAAATGAATTGATAGAAGCCCTCGCCCAAAGAAAGATACAGTCAAGACCGATTTGGCTTTTAAATCCTGATCAGGCGCCTTATAAAAACAGCCAGTGTATGCCTTTGCCTGTGGCAAGAAATTATGTGGATAAAATCATAAATATACCCTGCTCCTCTTGCCTCACCGAAGAAGAGGTGAGGATTGTATCGGCTGAAATTTTGGAGCTGACAAAATAAAAACGGGGGACACCGAGATGCTTATAGAAGATTTGATTATCAGCGAAGAGACAAAAGTTTTGGAAGCTATGCAAAAATTGGACGAAACAGGCAAGAAAATCTTGCTTATAGCGCCTGATTTAAAGCTAAAAGCGGTGCTTTCAGACAGCGATGTGCGCCGTCACATATTAAAAAACGGGTCTCTTTCAGCCTGTGTAAAGGACGTGGCAAATTATGCCCCCATGTCCTTGAACATAGCACAGCGCAGTATGGCATCGGAAATAATGGTCAAAAAATCCATATCTGCCCTACCACTTTTGGACAATGACGGGGTGATTGTAGACATTGTTTTTGCTGACGAAAGCTCGGTACAGGTGAAAAAGCCTCTCAATATCCCGGTGGTTATAATGGCAGGGGGACTGGGAACACGGCTGTACCCATATACAAAAATACTTCCAAAGCCTCTTATTCCCGTGGGTGAAAAGCCTATTGTGGAGCATATTATCGACCACTTTAAAGGGTTTGGGTGTATGGACTACAAGATGATTGTCAACCATAAAAAAAATATGATAAAGGCGTACTTCAATGAGCTTTCCAAGGATTACACCGTGAGCTTTGTGGACGAGGACACGTTTTTAGGCACGGGCGGCGGCTTGAGCTTGCTGAAAGGCGAGGTGAAATCCACGTTTTTCCTCACTAACTGCGACGTGCTCATAGAGGCGGATTACAACGATATTTATAAGTTCCATAAAAAGAACGAAAACTTAATCACGGTGGTCTGCGCTTTGAAACACGTCACAATTCCCTATGGAGTTTTTTCTCTCACCGAGAGCGGCGAGATTGACACCATAACCGAAAAACCCACTATGAATTTTTTGACCAACACGGGTATGTATGTGGTTGAGGGCAAAATAATAGATGAGATGGAGGACGGCAAGGCAATTTCTTTCCCCGAAATTTTGGATAAGTATCGCAGCGCTGGCTTTAAGGTGGGGGTTTACCCCGTCAGCGAGAACAGCTGGATGGATATGGGTCAATTGGAGGAATTAGAGGAGATGCGCCGCCGTTTGGAACAGCAGTAGAGGGTAATTTTAAGTGGACGTTTCAAGGCGTGGGTTTGCCCGTCAAATTAAAATTTCAAGGTGACATTTCAAGGCGTGGGTTTGCCCCGTCAGAGATAATTTCAAGTGGACGTTTCAAGGCGTGGGCTTGCCA